>JBAXLV010000123.1:0-6771 GCA_037134635.1 Alcaligenaceae bacterium | reverse complement strand
GAGGCGGGTTTCAAGCCTCAAGCGTCTGAAGCCCGTCGCGCAGCCATGCAGCGCTTCGGCACAGAGCTCGCCGCGAGCCGTAAACTGTCTGAGCCGAGCGTACTGAAGCTGATCGACGAGGCGCGCTATAACCCCACGGTTGCTCGCATTGTGGCGCCCCCCGCTGTCGGACAACCACGAGCACCACGCAGCTGGGCCGCCTACCGCGGACGGGTCGTCGAACCGATTCGGATTGCCCAAGGGCAAGACTTTATGCACCAATATGCCGCTGAGCTTGACCGTGCGACCGCGCGCTACGGCGTGCCTCAAAACGTCATCGCCGCCATCATTGGTGTAGAAACCGTTTACGGTAAAAACCAGGGAAGCTTTCGCGTACTGGATTCACTCGCGACGCTAGGCTTCGATTATCCTGACGCTTCGCGGCCAGACCGCGCCGAGATGTTTCGCAATCAATTGGCCGATCTCATCGAGCTTGATTTAACGGGTCGCCTTGACGCTCGCAGTCTGAAAGGCTCGTATGCCGGCGCAATTGGGATACCGCAATTTATGCCCGGAAGCATCAAACGCTTCGCCGTCAGTGCGAAAGGCGTACAAGAAATCAATCTCAGCACCAATATGGCGGACGCAATTTATTCAGTTGCGAATTTTTTGGTTGAACACGGATGGCAACGTGGCTTGCCCATCTTTGTGCCGATCAAATTGCCGAACGCAGCCAACAAATTGGTAGACGGCGGATTAAAACCCACCCTCGACTGGCCTCAATTACAGGCAGCCGGTGCCAAACCACCACCCGGAATGAAAGACGCACCCTGGATGCGCGTGCCTTTGGGCATCATCGATTTACCAGAGGAAAATAGTGGCACCGTTGAGCTACGCACTGCCACACAAAATTTCTTTACCATCACGCAATACAACCGCAGCTACTTTTATGCCGCCTCGGTGGCTGATCTAGCGCAGGCCCTCAACACACATTAAGGTTTCGGATCGAACAAACCCGTTGAAAGATACCGATCACCTCGGTCGCAAACGATAAAAGCGATTGTGGCATTGCGTGCCGTTTCAGCGACTCGCAATGCTGCGACTAGGGCACCCGCTGCCGATACCCCTGCACAAATCCCCTCTTCAGCCGCCAGGCGTCTGGCCATCTCTTCGGCATCTTTTTGCTCAATGGATTCAAACTGGTCGACCAATTTGGGATCATAAATCGCAGGCAAGTAAGCTTCAGGCCATTTTCGGATGCCTGCAATTTGCGACCCCTCGGCGGGTTGCGCCCCCACGATCGTGATCGCTGGATTTTTAGATTTTAAATAACGACTGACACCCATGATCGTACCGGTCGTGCCCATGGCACTTACAAAGTGCGTAATTTCACCCCCAGTTTGTTCCCAGAGTTCTGGGCCCGTGGTATTAAAATGTGCCAAGGGGTTATCCGGATTTGCAAACTGATCCAAAACTTTTCCTTGACCTTCGGCCTGCATTTTGCCGGCGAGATCACGGGCAAACTCCATACCACCACCACTGGCAGGTGTCAGTATGAGTTTTGCTCCGTAGGCGGCCATTGAAGCGCGACGCTCGACAGAAAGATTATCGGGCATGATCAAAATCATTTTGTAGCCACGCATCGCTGCGGCCATGGCCAAGGCAATCCCCGTATTACCACTGGTTGCTTCGATCAGTGTGTCACCGGGTTTGATTTCGCCCCGAGTTTCTGCGCCCAAAATCATGGCTAAAGCCGGACGATCTTTGACAGACCCCGCTGGATTGTTACCTTCAAGCTTACCCAGCACAATGTTGCCACGTTCTTGTGCATTCTTTGAGGGCAACCTTTGCAGGCGCACCAGCGGCGTATTGCCGACAGCCTTTTCAACGCTAGGATATGTTTTCATGGCAACGATCATAACAAAGACAAGGGGGCCTAGCTCGAATTTAAGGGTTCGTCTCAGGGTCAATCGTTGGCGTCACGAGGCCCGAAGATCGAGCGGTCGCATCGCGCGCGCGTTCCTGTCCCATGACCCGCAAACCCGCCGCCTGCAGCGCCTGAATACGTTTAGGACCGATACCGCGCACGCGATCTGACAAATCCTCAAGTGATTCGAAGCGACCCGCGCGGTTTCTTTCTTGCACAATGATCTGGGCAGTCCGTGGACCGACACCCCGCAAGTCTTGAAGTTGCTCGGCAGTTGCCGTATTCAGATCAAGTGCCTGTGCCGACATGCTCATTCCGATCCCGGCGAGCATACTCACCACACTTGTGCGTCGCGATAAACGCTGACGCGCTTGAACCGCAAACGCTTGATCTATCAGCGGATCATTGTTGAATCCGTGTGACGCACCTAAGTTACTTGCAGGGCTCAAGGGACGCGCAATAGTCGACTCAGTAAAAGGGTTCATCGCTTTACCTCAAAAAGTTGACGCGAGCCAGAATCGGGCAGGTTTAGCCAAATCTGTCGCGTCACTATGTTGAGGTTTTGCAGAGCGCTAAGGGGATCAGTCGTCGAGCGATATCCAGGCGTAATTCACCGCTACGTTAAGCGGTCTGGACACTCGCGCCATGCAAAGCACGTACGTATTCAGCGACGCCCGTTTGCACATCACGCATTGGGGCGTTAAAGCCTGTCGCCCGCAACGCAGAGATGTCAGCCTGCGTGTAGCTTTGATACCGACCCTTGAGATCTTCAGGAAATGCCACGTAGCGAACCGAACCGTGTTTGACCAACTCTTCAAGGGATAAGGGTGTTTGCCCACGCAGAGTACGCATCGTATTGACCACGGTGCTTGCCACATCGTTAAAAGGTTGGGCGCGACCTGAACCACAATTAAAAATACCAGATACTTTTGGATGATCTAAAAAGTGCAGATTGACGTCGACCACATCATGCACCGAAATAAAGTCGCGTAATTGGCCGCCGTCGGCATAACCATCCCAACCACCAAACAAACGCACATGACCTTCGTCGATGAATTGATTCATATTGTGAAACGCAACAGAGGCCATACGACCTTTGTGTTGCTCTTGTGGACCATAGACATTGAAGTAACGCAAACCGACCACTTGTGCCGTTAAGGATTGCATACGCGCACGCAGCACCTGATCAAACAAGAACTTTGAATAGCCGTAAACATTCAACGGTTTTTCGTTTTCGAGCGTTTCAAGATAATTAGGACCGGCGCCATAGACCGCAGCAGAAGAGGCGTAGATGAACGGGATTTTATGCGTTTGGCAATATTCGAATAACTCGAGCGTGACGCGATAATTGTTATCCATCATAAAGTGGCCGTTGCGCTCAGTGGTGTCTGAACAAGCCCCCTGATGAAACACGACACGCACACCTGGCAAGAAACCATCTAGCACACCACGACGAAACTCGTCTTTGTGCATATAGTCAGAGATTTGTCCGCCGACCAGATTCACAAACTTATCGCCATCGGTCAAGTCATCGACCGCCAAAATATTGGTCAAACCACGACGGTTTAAACCGCGAATAATATTGCTACCAACAAAGCCAGCTGCCCCTGTGACCACAATCATGAGAGTTCTCCGGCAGTTACTGTAGAAGTACCTAGTTTACCTACGACGATCCCACCCGCACGATTCGCCCAGCGCATCGCTTCTGGCCAATCAATGCCCGCTGCTCGCATCACTGCCAGCGTCGCCAATACCGTATCACCTGCGCCAGAAACATCAAACACTTCATGGGCCTGCGCATCAACATGATCACTGCCATTTACCGTGAAAAGCGTCATGCCCTGCTCTGAACGGGTCACCAGCAATGCCTCAAGTTCAAGTTGATCGCGCAAGCCCTGCGCACGTTCGGCCAAATCTGCTTCGGTCGTCCAATGGCCGACCGCCTGCTGCATTTCGCCACGATTGGGGGTCACAAGCGTCGCACCACGATAGCGCTGGTAATCACTGCCCTTTGGGTCAACCAAGACCGCAATGCCTTGCATGCGCGCGAGCGTAATCAAGGCCTCAACGTGCGCAAGGGCTCCTTTGGCATAGTCAGAAAACACCACGACATCATGTTCAGCGAACAACGGGGCAACCTGCTGTTGCAAGGCATCAAGCAATTGAGCCGTTGGTTTTTCTTCGAAGTCGATGCGCAAGAGTTGCTGTTGGCGCCCAAGCACACGCATTTTGAGTGTGGTGGGATGTGCCGCATCTGCAATCAAATGCGCTTTCACACCGGCCTCAGCAAGTAGTTCAGCGACACGTGTCGCAGCTTCATCCACACCCACCAACCCCGCGAGCGTCACCTGTGCACCTAAAGCTACGGCATTACGGGCGACGTTAGCCGCACCACCAAGTCGATCTTCGCGGCGCACCACGTGCACCACAGGTACCGGCGCTTCGGGAGATATGCGCTCGACCTCACCAAACCAATACCGGTCGAGCATGATGTCGCCCACCACTAATATCCGAGCTTTTGCGACCGCTTCTTTAGGAAATGTCTTCATTCAAGTTCTTCCATCCGGCGTGGCTTATAGGTTTCCCACGCATTACACCCAGGGCACTGCCAGTAATAACGCCGCGCTTGAAATCCACACGTGCGGCAGGTATAGCGATCCAAACGCTGACTATGTTGATTGATTAAACGTCGCAACAAGGCCAAATCCGCCCCCGGAATCGGGCTTTCAAGTGGCGTGTTGCTTTCGGCCGCATGCGCAAGCTCAGCCTCGAGCAGCCGGTCTAATCCCAAGAGCGAAGGATTTGCTTGCAACGCTTGACGGGCAAAGGCCCAAGCGACTTCAACACCCTGCTGAGCACGTAGTGCACGAAACACTACGTTGAACAAATCAAGAGAGGGATATTGCTGATGATGAGACTGCAACAAGGCCAAACCTTGGGCAGACTCTTGTGTCGAAGAGAAATTTTGCAATAGCTGCTCGGCAATCAAACCCGCGTACTCGGGAGCTTGCTCGAGTACAGATTGAAGATATTGTCTTTGAAGCTGAGGCTGTTGCGCCGAGTCTGCGATCGAGGCGTGAATCAACGCCACACGCACAGAAGCAGCCGATCCCAAGCCCGTTTGGCTAGTCTTGACCGCTTTTTCGGCAGCCTTTAACGCCTCTTGCGCAAGCTCAACCTGAGGGGGCTTGGTTGCAAGCGCAGCCTGTGCCTGTTCGCAGTGGTAATGCACCAATTGTGGCACCGGCTCATCTACCAGTTTTCGCAAACTTTCTACTGCAAGAATCGCGCGCCGCCAATCATGCTCGGATTCATAGATGCGAATCAAGGCGCGCAAGGCGGCCAAGCCAAAGGTCGTGTCTTTCAGTACGCTGAACGCCTCTTCGGCACGATCAAGCATACCGGCTTTAAGATAATCTTGGGCAAGTTCATGCTGCGCATTCTCGCGCTGACTGATGGGCAAATCTGCCCGAGACAAGAGGCTTTGGTGAACACGGATTGCACGCTCCATTTCGCCACGACGACGAAACAAACTACCTAAAGCGAAGTGAAGCTCAGTTGTTTCAGGATCAAGTTTCGCGACCTCAACAAACGCATCAATCGCACGATCGGGCTCTTCGTTGAGTAAAAAATTTAAACCACGAAAATACGAATCAGGAAGATTACGTGTTTCGGACAAAATTTGTCGGATATCGAAACGTGCAGCCATCCACCCCAAGGCAAACAGCAACGGCACAAAAATCAGCCACCAAGACTCAAAATCCACGCGGTCTTCCTAAAATCAAATCATGAGGCGGTTCGACGCCGGCTTAAACCCGATCAGCGAAACACTGATCAATCAAATTGGCGATAAGGGCACCAACGTATCAGGCGAAATTTGCGCCGCCCCAGAGGGATTCACCGCCGCCTGAATACGGTCGAGTTCTTTTTTCAGTCGCGCTGCTTCACGACGACGACGAATTGAGCCGGGTACCGTGAGCAAGAGCCCAAACACCGTACCCAACACAAAGGTTGAAAGCATCACGACAATTAGAGGGACGCTTTGAATCGCCCAGGTCCCATAAAACGTCACACCCACAGGGTCAGTATTTTTCAAGGCGAACATTAATACGGCGACAAAAACAATTAAACGTAAAGCCCAGACAAGGTAACGCATGGCTGATGCTCCAAAGCACAAAAGTAGATTGTAAGCGTCCTGCCGTTTTGATGCATAAAAAAACCGCCTAAGGGCGGTTTTTTACTATCAAATCAATCACCAGATGCGGTGGTTGGATCTGCGCCCGAACCACTACCATTCAAATCTACCCGTTCGCGTAACTCTTTGCCCGCCTTGAAGTGCGGTACCTGCTTACCAGGGACCATCACTTGCTCGCCAGACTTAGGATTACGCCCAACCCGCGGTGCACGTTCAGACAACGAAAAACTACCAAAACCACGTATTTCAATGCGCTGACCTTCGGCCAACGCCTCGGTCATTGCATCAAGCACTGTTTTGACAGCGTAATCGGTGTCACGGGCGGCCAGCTGAGTGTAGCGGGCCGCCAGTGCGGCGATGAGTTCAGACTTAGTCACTGGGATTATTCAGTATCACGCGCCTGGTCGAGCTTAGCCTTGAGCAAAGCGCCCAAGTTCGTTGTGCCCGACGAAGCACTCGACTCTGAAATCCGCTGCATCGACTCTGCCGTATCAGCAGTGTCGCGCGCCTTGATTGACAGCTGGATCTGACGTGTCTTGCGGTCAACGTTAATAATCATTGCCTCAACGTTATCGCCAACCTTAATCGCAGTGGTTGCATCTTCAACGCGACCTGAAGAAATCTCAGATGCGCGCAGATAGCCCTCAACTTCAAGCGACAGGGTAACAAT
>JBAXLV010000122.1:0-6775 GCA_037134635.1 Alcaligenaceae bacterium | reverse complement strand
CTGTGCCACTCACTGCGGGCAGCATCAAACTGCTAGCCACTTCAGGCACCAAAGCCCCACAATCGATGCCAAAACTTGCAACGGTCGCTGAATCGACGGGTCTAACTGAATACTCAGCCGAAGCTTGGCAAGGTGTGTTTGTTCCCGCCGGCACAGCACCAGCAATCGTGAACCGTCTAAACGCTGAAATCGTCAAAATTCTGCATTCATCCGAGGTCAGCAAGTTTTTGCTAGACCGCGGCACTGAACCTGTTGGTAATAGCGTTTCAGAGTTTTCTGCCCTGGTGCAGACTGAATTTGTGAAGTACGGCGCTTTGGCCAAAAAAATTCAATTAAAAGTTGAGTAGTTGTCATGACAAACAATCTTTGTGTACGTTTTGTAAAAACTGCAAACGGTGCAATCGACGCAAGCCACTTTGCCGTCAGTACTGAAGCGATACCCAAGGCCGAGTCGGGTGACATCGTGGTGCAAAACGCCTTCGTCTCACTCGACCCCTATCAACGTCGTCAGATGATGCCCAATGTTGCCTATGCTAATCCGTTGAATTTAGGTGACGTCATGGTGGGCCGCGCGATTGGACAAGTCGTCGAGTCAAAACACGCAGATTTTCAGGTAGGTGACTGGGCGCTCGGCCATTTTGGTTGGCAGCGTTACACCAAAATCAAAGCATCTGGTGCAGAGAAAATTAACTTGGATGGCTTTTCTGCCTCGACTTACCTTGGCGCACTCGGCAGCCCTGGGGTGACAGCCTGGGTAGGATTGCGCGCGATCGCCAAGGCTGTGCCTACAGATACGGTTGTGATTTCTGCCGCAACCGGTGCAGTCGGTAGCGTTGCCGCAGCCTTAGCTCGCTCGAGCGGTTGTCGTGTAGTTGGCATCGCGGGTGGCGCCGCAAAATGTCAGCATGCTGTCCAGAAACTTGGTTACTCGGTGTGCGTCGATTATCGCGACCCGAACTTCAAGCAATTACTTGCAGAAGCAACGCCTCAGGGCATTGACGTTGATTTTGAAAACGTCGGCGGCGCTATCTTTGATTGTGTACTAGAACGCTTAAATGATTTTGCACGCATCGCGCTATGCGGCATGATATCGCAATACAACTTGATTGAGCCCGATGGTGTACGCAATATTGGCGAGATCTTAAATAAAAACGCCACACTACAAGGCTTCAGGGTCACGAGTTACCCTGAACACCGCGCACAAGCACAGCAAGACATCAAAGCACTGCTACGCGGTGGCGCCTTACAACCGACCGAAACGTTTGTTGAAGGGTTAGAGGCTGCCCCTCAGGCTTTTGTGGATTTATTTAAAGGTGCCAATCTTGGGAAATTGGTTGTGCGGGTTTGAGGTGGCGCGCCGGTCGAACAAAATATTAATTTTCTTTCGGTATCTTCGCCTCGCCCACAACCTTCGTCCATTTGGTAATTTCTGCCTGAGCAAAATCAGCAAACTGCTGAGAGCTACCGCCAACGGCATCGATACCAAGCTGTGCTAGTCTTTCTTTGACCTCTGGCGTGTTCGCAATTTTAGAAACTTCAGTCGACCACTTCAACACAATCTCTGGCGGCAGACCGGCTGGCCCCATGAAGCCCAACCACGAAAACGCCGTAAAGCCTGGATACTTTTCTACCATCGCCGGCATGTTGGGCATCGACTCAAGCCGCTTCGGACCAAAGCTCACTAAAGGTTTGATTGATCCAGCTTTAATATGTTGCGATTGAATAAAGAGTGTATCGATCGCATACGAGACCTCATTACTGACCACTGCCATTGTTGAGGCCGCGCTACCTTTATAAGGCACATGAGTGACGTCAATGCCTGCAGACACTTTAAAGTACTCGCCCGACAAATGTCCCATCGTGCCGTTGCCAAACGATGAGTAATTTAGCTTGCCAGGATTTTTCTTAGCATAAGCAATCAGCTCATCAAGCGTATTCACAGGCAGTGAGGGATGCACCGAGAGCACAAGCTGCAAGATACCCATCTGGCTAATGAACGTAAAATCCTTCATGGTGTCATACGGCAATTTGTTATATAGCGCAGGATTGGTTCCAACACTGGTCGTACCCACCGTGATGGTGTAACCATCAGGTGCTGCACGAGCGCCATAGTTCATCCCAATCGTTGTCCCCCCACCCGCGCGATTTTCGATAATGATCGGCACCTTCCAAGTCTCAGCCAATTTGACCGTGAAAATTCTGGCTATAGGATCAGTTGCCCCACCAGGTGGGTATGGCACGACCACTGTAATTGGTCGATTAGGGTAAGACTGCGCCTGAACCGCGGTCGCCATACCCATAAAACCCAAAATACTTAAGACGAGTCCATTCAACAATCGCATACAGCGGATCCTTTTTTAATGTTGATCAATCACAAGCAAACTACTGTGCCTTCGGAATGCGTTCAGCTACCTTTTCCCATTTTTTTAAATCTGAAGCAATGAGCTGTGCAAGCTCAGTCGGCGTTGAAGGCGTCACGTCCATACCAGCAATTGCCATGCGAGCCTTAAACGCATCGGTCGCAAGTACTTTTGCCACGTCAGTGTTGAGCCTTTTAATGATGTGATCCGGAGTACCGATCGGCGCTAACAACGCAAACCATGAGGCCACATTAAAACGTTCAAAGCCCACTTGGGCAAAAGTTGGTACCAGAGGCAATGCTGAATTGATCTGACTGGATGGCACACCAATCACGAGCACTTTACCTTCGCGCACTGAGGACGCAGCTACCGCAATCGAAATCACCGCAGCCGGCGTGCTCCCGCCGATCACATCAATAATGAATTTTCCGCTACCTGAACCGCCATAGGGAATATGCACCCAATCTAAGCCTCCCTCTAGACGCAGCTGCTCGCCGAGCATGTGCGCGGTGCTGCCAACTCCAGGCGAAGCATACGAAAGCTTGCCGGGATTCGCTTTTGAATACTCGACGAGCTCTTTAATATTTTTAACCGGAATAGAAGGATTGACGACAACAACAAACGCCACATCCGTGAGTTTTGAAATCGGCGCGAAATCTTTACTTGCATTGAAGGTGACATTACTTTGGATAAAAGGCGTGATCGTCAGCGTGCCATCAAAACCCAACAAAAGCGTATGCCCGTCAGGCTTGGCGCGCGCCACCTCAGTTGTCCCAATGACACCCGTTGCACCCGCTTTGTTTTCGATTTGAAAAGACTGTCCTAATTCTTTGGACAAACCCTCGCCCAGTACACGCGCGAGCATATCTGCCGAGCCACCGGGTCCAAAGGGCACAATGATTTTAACGGGTCGCGTTGGATAGGTTTCGGTTTGAGCGATACCAAGCCCTGAAATACCTAGAAGTACAAGCGCTTGAACAGCAGTAAGAATGCATCGACTGAAATTGATCAATTTAATTGCCCCCAGCGTTGTATATAAAAATTCACTCAAGTGTTAAATCACGGCGTCAATCTGATCATGAATAATGATTAAAAATCCTTGCTCTGACTACGTTACTCAAGAGACGCATCCAATCTTTTTTCACGACGCTGCCGAACCCAAGGCAGGTTGGGCAAAATTAGTAGTGCTACCGCAATCACCATCAACGTGGCCGATAAAGGTCTTGAGAAAAAGATCATGAAATCGCCTTGCGATAACAGCATCGACTGACGAAAATTATTTTCCATGAGCGGGCTCAACACCATCGCCATGATGAGCGGAGCCGCTTCGTATTTAAGCTTTTTAAATAAATAGCCAATGAAGCCAAACACAATCATGACGATGACATCGATGATGCTGTTACTTAAGCTATAAGAGCCAATCACACAAAAAATCAGGATGGCAGGTACCAAATAGTGATAAGGAATTTTTAAAATTTTGACCCAGAGGCCAACAAACGGCAGATTCAGCACGATCAACATGATATTGCCGATATACATGCTTGCGACAACACCCCAAAAAATGTCTGGATGCTGCGTAATGAGTAAAGGGCCCACATTCACGCCATACGATAAAAAAGCGCCCAAAAGCAAGGCCATCCCAGGTGTTGACGGGATCGCCAGTGTCAATAAGGGAATAAAGGCGCCACCAATCGCTGCGTTATTGGCCGCTTCGGGTCCTGCAACGCCTTCGATTGCACCTTCACCAAATTGTTCTGGGTGCTTGGATATTTTCTTTTCAACGCTATACGAAACAAAACCGGCTGCGACCGGACCGGCCCCGGGCAGCAGACCAAAGAAGAAACCAATGATCCCGCCTCGAGAAATCGGTCCGACCGAAGCTGCCCAATCTTTTCGATTGGGCCATATCTGAGAAATCTTTCCGTCAAAAACATCCTTGGATATTCTCTGTTCAATATTCGAAAGCACTTCAGAGATTCCAAATAATCCCATGATGATCGGGATCAATCCGACCCCATCTGAAAACTCAACAATCCCAAACGTAAAGCGTGGCGTGCCCATCACAAGATCCATGCCAATCGATCCCAGAAACAAACCAACCATGGCCATCATTAAGGCTCTGACCATTGATCCCTGAGCCATGAAGGTTAAAACCACCAACCCGCAGCACATCAAAGCGAAATACTCTGGAAAGCCAAAAATCAACGCTACTTTTGCCAGATGGGGCGCAGCCAATTGCAAGCCGACAATCGCCAGCGTGCCACCAATGAAGGAGCCAATGGCGCTTATGCCCAAGGCCACTCCGGCGCGTCCTTTGCGCGCCATTTGATGGCCATCCAAACAAGTAATCACTGACGACGCCTCACCCGGAATATTGACGAGAATCGACGTCGTTGAGCCACCATACATTGCGCCGTAGTAAATGCCAGACAGCATGATGACAGCAGAGACAGGCGGGATCCCAAGCGTCACTGGAAACAAAATAGACATTGCAGCGACGGGGCCAATGCCAGGCAATACACCGACTAGAGTGCCGATAAACACACCCGCCGCGCAGTAGCCTAGATTTGCCACTGTCATTGCGATCGAGAAACCATCAAAGATATCCACGTGTTCTCTCAGAAACCAAACAAACCGACTGGTAACGCGGTGTCAAGCCAGACTTTAAAAACAAGATAGGTTATCAACGATGACAGCAATGCCCCAAACACAATGACATACCATCGCTGGGGCTCTACCAACCACAAAAGAAATCCAATAAAGAGGCTTGTACTAAAAATAAAACCAAGATGTTCCATTGAAAGTGTGTAAGCCAACAGTGCCACTACGATCACAGCCGCTTTGATCGCACCGCGCCTGTTGGCAAACAAGGGTTCAATCGCCTGCGAGTCGGACACCTGACTGCTGAAGGCTTTAGTTCGCGCATGCGCTATGGCGAGATCGATCCATTGAATCAAAGACAGTAGCGTTAACGACGCACCTGCAATGAAAGCAAACATTCCCGGGCCCGGATCGTGAGGCGAGCCTAGCGACAGTCGATACGCACCAATACAAATAGCAATGCCCAGCAGAGTCCAAAAAATACTCAGCCACCGTTCTTTTCTGAAGACTTCATTCATTTCGTTAATGACCCTGTTTAATTTCCCATTGACTTCAAGATGCCGCCAAATAAGTCGCTTTGCCCTTTCAGCCAGGCTTTATATGCCTCAGGTCGCATCAACTCAATCTCAACGCCAAAGGGTTCAAGGCGCGTTGTAATTTGTTGGTTGTACTTTTCGACCGCCTTTTCAGCAGCCAGATAGATCGCCTCAACAACCTCTTTAGGCGTGCCCTTTGGCGCAGAAATTCCATAATAAGACGGGCTTGCGATCGTATAGCCCAGTTCTTGTAAGGTTGGAACGTCCGGAAACGCCTTCAGTCGCTTCGTGCCGTACGAGGCGAGCGGACGAAGCGTGCCGGCCCTCAGGTGAGGCGTTGCAGGTGCGACTGCCGTAGACGCCATGTTGACATGCCCGCCTAACGTTGCCGTAATCGCCGGCCCACTACCCTGCGAGGGAATATGGTTCCATTTAACCCCCGCCTCTTTTGCTAAACCCTCTGGAATTCAGTGGTTGGTGCCAAAGGTGCCAGAGCTTGTGTACGTTATTTTTCCGGGTGCCTTTTTTGATGCTTCAATCAAATCCTTGAATGTCATCCAGGGTGAGCTTGATAGCACCACCAGCAGCGAGCCACTTTCGACCAGACTGGCAATCGGCTCGAAAGAGTCAAGGCTGTAACTCACTTGTTTGTTGGTCAAAGGTACAACAGCGATCGACGAATGAGACGTACCAACCAAGACATAACCATCTGGTTTACTCGTCGCAACAAAACCTGCGCCGACCGCGCCTGCTGCACCAGGCTTGTACACCAACGAAAGAGATTGTCCTAAGAACTCACCCATGCGTTCGACAAAAGGGCGCAGTAAGTTATCGGTATCGCCGGGCTGAAAGGGAATAATCACTTGTATAGGTTTGATAGGAAATTTCTCGGCCGCCAAACCTTGAAACGGAAACAGACTTGCGATGCTAGTCAGTACCGCGACCAACTTGAATGCGAATAATTGATTTAGTCGCATTTTGCTGTCATGCCTCCGTCAACTACAAGCTCAGTCCCCGTAATGAAACGTGCTTCATCTGAGGCTAAAAACAGCGCTGCGTTCGCCGTATCACGACCATCCCCCATGAAAGGCATCGGTATGCGCGCCTGACGCTTTTTCAGGATTGCCTCAACGTCTCCACCGCTTTGATTTTTTGCAACGCGCACCTCAACCAAGGGCGTATGCAGTTGCCCAGGCAAGACAGAATTAATGCGTATTCCTTTGCTGGCATATTCAACCGCTACAACCTTGCCAAACTGAATCACACCAGCCTTTGAAG
>JBAXLV010000121.1:0-6792 GCA_037134635.1 Alcaligenaceae bacterium | reverse complement strand
ACAAGGAATGCAAACTTGGTATGCCGATATGATGGGTAAGACCCATCCTGAAGCGCTGATTGCCTTGTCAAATCTTGCTAAGGTGACCGATATCGAGGGTTTATTGGGTCAAATTACGACCCCTACGCTCGGGCTATATCCCTCAGGGGGTACGATTACCGGACCTGATGAACAAATTTTACGTGAAAAGATTCCAGGTATCCGCTACGTCTCTCTGCCTAGCAAGTATCACGCTATTCAATTTTTATTAGCAAAAAGCTGTGCGAAAGAAGTGCTGCATTTTGCTAATCAGTTTGATGGAGTTTCTAGTGATGAATAAGTTTTGACGAAAGATGCCTTCTGTATAAAAAATTGTGTCACTTTTCGCGATCTCTTAAAAGAACTCAAATCATGATCATGATGTTGCCCTTTTTAACCACGCTCATTGCGATTGCTTGCAGCATGCGTGGTTTGCGTAAACAGGCGATTGGCGTCTGGGCCATCTCGTTTATCATTTATTTGGTCTGGATGAAATATCACATGACCGATAAACTCAATATTTCGCTATAGAGTTTGCCATGAACAATTTGACAAACTCACCCGGCAAACTCACCACGACTTTGTCGCGGCAACTTAATCTGTTGGCCTTGCTTGCAATCTGTGGCTCGCTACTCGCGGCGTTTTATTATCAAATTGTCTTTAATGAGCTTCCTTGTCCGCTCTGCCAGTTGCAACGAGTCGCACTCACTCTGGTTGGTATTGGCATGATGCTCAATATTCGTTTCGGCGCCTCAAATATTCATTATGCAATGATCCTGGCCTCGGCCTTAGTAGGCGCCGCGACCTCTATGCGACAAATTCTTTTACATATTGCTCCAGGGGATCAGGGGTATGGTTCTGCCTTGTTTGGCTTGCATTTTTATACCTGGAGCTTTATCTCTTTTGTCGTAACGATGGTTTTTTGCGCAGTGATGCTTTGTATCGATCGCCAACCCGACAAGCAGCTCAATCTTGGTGCCTCTGGGATTGTTGCCACCGCGGTCATTATTTTATTTTTTGCACTGTCGGCAGCCAATACAGTGAGCTCAGTCATGGTTTGCCAGTTCGGCCCCTGTCCCGATGATCCCACGCAATATCTCTGGAAGTTTTAATTCGCTTTTGGCGAACTCGCGCAACGAAAGCCAATATTATGATGTCCCGCTTTGGGATTGCGGGATAAATTTCGACCTCTTTGAGTCGTCGTAATTTCTTCTTCGCTCGAATCGTGTCCGCCACCGCGAGTAGAGCGAACTGGACCAGGCGTTTGATTTTCTCGTCCATCGTCAGTGCTGTAGGGGTAGGGTCGATAAGCGCTAGAGACCCACTCCCATTGATTGCCAGCCAAGTCTAAAATTCCATAGGGACTGGCTCCTTCTGGAAATGTGTCAACCGGTGCTGACGAGTTGTAGGCTGCACCGTACAGCGCCCGATTGTTGTTCGGCTTTGAATTGCCCCACGGATATTTTCTTCCATCAGTTCCGCGAGCGGCTTTTTCCCATTCTGCCTCGGTCGGCAATCGCTTATTCAACCAATTGCAGTAATCACGCGCACCTACCCAACTCACTTCATTGACGGGGTGCGTTGCGTAACCCAGATCTGCTTGCCAGCTTGAGTCTCGCTGATGAATTCTGGCATCACGATCATCGTCATCATAAAACGACTCACCCAGAAAATTTCGTAAGCCTCGCGCATCTAGAAATTTTGCAAAATCAGCGTTGCTTGCTGGAAGCACATCAATAAAAAATGCTTTCACAAAAACACGGTGCTCTGGTTTTTCATCATCGGGCCCATTGTGAGAACCCATCACGAAATAGCCCTCTGGAATAAGAGCCATTGCTTTAAATGAGCTGGGACCGACGGCGGTCGTTTGGGCTTGAGTAATTGCTGTAAACGCAAGCAGCGTCAGCAAAAGGAATAGCGCTCTAGTCCTAAACATATTTGTTGAACCTGAAGATGACCGCGTGCTTTGCCTAGCCGAGAAATGGGGTTTGAGATGCAACCATCTATCATAAGCCTAAACAACTTGGTTCAAGTCTCTCATTTTGGGTTACGCTACTTGATCTAAAAAACAATTCTTGGAGAAAATATGTTTAGTCATGTGATGGTAGGTGCAAGCGATTTGGAAGCGTCGCGAAAATTCTATGACGCAGCCTTTGCGACCTTGGGTATTGCGCCGGGTGTGATCAACCGAGACATTCGCTACTTCTATCGCACGCCTACAGGTGTATTTGCGTTCACACTGCCTCTTGATAACAAGGCGGCCACCCCAGCGAACGGCGGTACGATCGGATTTTTGGCACAATCGCCAGAGCAGGTCGATGCGTTTCACGCCGCTGGCGTTGCGAACGGCGGAACAACCTGTGAAGATCCCCCTGGCTATCGCGAAGGCCCTGCCGGAAAACTGTATCTCGCCTATTTGCGCGATCCAACTGGCAATAAGATTTGTGCGATGTTCAGAGTACCGAAGTAAATCTCGTACCAAGCCAAAAATACATTCAAGAGAAATTGACATGCAACTCTACATTAGCCCGGGTTCACCCTACGCGCGAATCGTACGTATTGTCGTAATCGAGAAAGGTTTATCCGCAAAAGTAGACGTGATTTCGGCTAAGACACGCACAACTGATAGCCCCTACTACCAGATTAACCCGTCGGGTAGGGTGCCGTACTTAGTGTGCGACGACGGTCTCGGGCTTGAAGATTCAGGCTTGATCTGTTCTTACCTGGATCATCTCGAGGGTAATCCTGGCTTTGCTGTGCCAGCTGACGGATCTGGCTTTGAAGCCAGGCGCCTTGAGGCATTAGTGCGTAGCACGCTTGATGGCTTGGCGGTGTTGGGGCGAGAAAAGTGGAGACCTGCTAACGAGCAATCTCCCAAAATCGTTCGTCATGAAACGGATCGTGCCAACCGTCTACTGAATCTTTGGGAAGAGCAAATTAATCACCCCATGTTTCATGGCCAACTCAATATGGTGCAAATAGTATTCGGGTGTACCTTGGGCTTTGCGGATCTGATCCCGGATTTTTCATGGCGCTCCAGTCATCCAAAGTTGAATCACTGGTTTGAAGCGATTTCTGTACGACCATCATTTTTAGAGACGAGGCCTCCAACGCCTAAGTGATAATTAAGAGGCGTTTGCGAGCGTGGTCACTTTGGGTGCTTTTTTAAGATAATGTGCGCCTCTACATGGCACACAAATTGCTTAATTTGCAATAACCAATCATCGACTTCTTTGAGGCCACCACCATGTCACTAGCACGCATTTTTACCCTTGCTGATTTCCTGCAGCCTTCCGATCAAGAGCCTGTTAGATCTGTGGTCTCTCGCACGCAAGATGCCGCGATCGTTGCCTGGCATGTCAAACCTGGACAACATTTACCCGCACACTCGCACCCTACGGGCCAAGACACTTGGGTAATTATCTCTGGTGCTGGTACTTATCAGTTAGACAAAGAAGGCAATACGAAGATCATTAAGGCCGGGGATATTGTTATTGCTCCGACAGGTGCGGTGCATGGCGTTTATAACCACGGCACAGAACCATTGATCTTTGCAGCTGTCGTGGCCCCTGCTGAATCTGGTTTTGAGTTGCTCGGATGAGGCAATTGATGGTGAATTTACTTAGGTAATACAAGATACGTCGTCGCGGGTCTCGTTGACTAAGGTGTAAGGCTTCTTGAGGTGACAAGAATAGTTTTCGTCTTTAAGATTCGCTACCACTTAGTGTTAATGAAGCTCGGTGCTGATAAAAATAGCGAGTTATGAATGACAGTCCCCGTTGATCAAGAAGTTGCAGAGGCACCTAAAGCGTTTGCGTTGATTTATGTCAGTGCTGCCGTCACACCGAAAACTCAGGCAGAGCTCGCAAGCTTGCTTGTTCAGTTTAGAAAAAATAATCAAAAAAATAACATAGCGGGTATGTTGTTATTTAAAGATCCTTTCTTCTTGCAGGTTCTTGAGGGTAAAGAAAGCGACGTCAGACTGCTCTATAAAAAAATTGAAGCAGATCCCAGACATCATCGTCTCGAAATCTTGTATGAGGGCCCTCAACAGCAACAAGAGTTTTCAGACTGGTCGATGGCGTTTCATGATCTGGATGATCGCACGAGCCGTTCTATCCAAGGTTATAGCGAAGATTTAAATACGCCACTCCAAGATGCGTTAGCGCTGCATGATCAGCCTAAATTAAGACAATTCATCTCACTATTCATGCTTGATTTGATACCCCGATCAAGGCTAGCGTTAAAACTAAAAGGTCTGTGACCGGATCGAACCCTTTTAGCCCGCGGGCAGTAGTTGCTGCACAGCGACACACACCGGCGTGAGATCGGGGATGATCAGCCGGGTAAAGTGATCAAGCGCTGGCCGCATCTTTGCGACGTTGTCTGGCACGGTCTCAAGAGCGGGCAACAGCGTCATTGCCTCAATTTCAGCTGCGCGACAGGTACTCTCGCGTGCTCTGCGCATCGCTGAGGGTTCGTATAGCGCTGCGAGCCAATTAGGAAACGTCTCGAGTAAAGCGGGCCAGCGAGCAAGCTCGAGATAGAGGCTGGGAATGATGCCCCCTTGCGCGCCTTCATGGCGCTGTGCAAGCGCGCGGATGGCAGAAGCAAGCTTTGGATCTAATGCGTCGATGCGAGGCAAGGGCGCCGATGGCGCAGCTGGCGCGGGCTGAGGCGCCATTGAGAGCCGTTGAGCAGCCTGGTCGATTCCTTCGAGCCGCAACCGCAGCGCAGTCAAGACGATCATGTTGGTGCAGTTGCCGCGAACATAGTCAGCTACCATGTCGCGAAAAACGATTAACTCAGCGGGTCCGAGGCCCGCGGCCTGCCACGTCTGAAGTGTGACGGGCAGTAGTGTAGGAAGTTCAATGGCATCAATCAGGCGTTGGCGCGAGACCACCAATTCTTGCGAAGCCACCAGTGGGCGTACACCTTTCCAGGCCCACTGAATAATTTCTGGAAAAGCTGCAAAGTGACGCCAGATCAGATTGACCATTGATAAACCCGAGACTTTGCGAATGTCAGCGTAGATCGCCGCGATCTCGGGCGAGGCGTTTAGAGGATGTATTTCGGGGAAATTTGTCATGGGTTCAGTATTTGTCTTTTAAATGCCTCAAGCAGGTTAACTCGAGTAAGTCATTTTTTGAAAATTTAATTCATCAAAGCATACAATTAAAGGGATTGCCAAGTTTGACCACGAGCGAACCCGAGAGATACACCTCTTTAATCACAAATAAGTGAATAAAAATGATTAATAGAACCATCGGCACGCTGATGATCCTATTTTGCCAATGTGCTGCGTCAATGGAGATCTCAGTCGCGGGCGCAACGGTTCACATGTCTGGGACCGTTGTCGGTGGCGAATGCGATAAGCTCAAGAAAATTATTAGTGATAGCCCAATTACTCTAGTTGTGCTCAGTAACTCTAATGGCGGTAACGCAAATACTGGTTATTGCGTTGGAGAAACAATTCGAAAAAATAAAATCTCAACAGTGATTGAGGGATTTTGCTTGTCGTCGTGCTCACGCATGTGGCTCGGCGGGATCACTCGAAAGCTTGACGGTGATGATTCAACCGTAGGCTTGCATGGCAATTATAAAAATAGCGGGCACTTAATTGATGAAAGTACAACCCGCTTACGTGAATGGATACCTCGATTTGCACCCGAAGTGGATTTTGATCTCATGAACCAGTGGACGGCTCTTTTTTACAGCAAGCAGATGATGTATTTTTATAACAAACGCGCATCGTTGTGTATGAACGGTAGAAATGACTGTTCAAGTGTCGCCGACAAAAATGTTTTTAATGCAGGTTTAGCGACCAAGTAGATGGATCAATTTTGGTATTGATATGTAGATCACTGGCTCAGGTAGAGATTGCCAGTAGCCGCTGCCCAAATCTTTTTTCCTATCGCCTTGTTTTGCGTTTTTGGCTTACTCAGCCACGATGCCAGCAGCCTGAGTGACTTTGCTCCACTTCGCGAGATCCGCTTTTATGACTGCAGCATAGTCTTCAGGTGTGCCACCTTGAATCTCGATACCCGCGGCTTCTAGCTTAAGCCGAACGTCGGGCTGTTTGAATATCGCATTGATTTCAAGATTGAGCCTGTTAATGATGGCTTTGGGCGTGCCTGCAGGTGCTAAAAACCCACCGTTGGTATTGGCGTCATAACCTTTTAAACCTTGCTCATCGGCCGTGGGCAGATCAGGTAATGCAGTCGTGCGTTTGAGTGTGGATACTGCAATACCCCGCACGTTGCCGGCTTTAAGTTGGGTCTGAATGGCACTGATGGTGTCGATGTAAAGTGCGGTGCGCCCTGCTAGCAAATCAGGATGGGCAGCGGAAGATCCTTTATATGGGATCAAGAGCATTTCAACGCCGGTTGCCATCCGAAACATCAGGGCAGCCATATCTTGAGCGCTGCCGCGGCCTGAGGTGGCTACTTTAGCTTTATCTGGATTCGCTTTCATCCAGGCAATAAGTTCAGGCAGGGTTTGGGCCGGGATCTGCGGACTGATTGAAAAGATCAGCGGTACAACGTGAGAGTAGATGATTGGTTCAAAGCTTTTCTCGGGGTCCCAAGGTAGGTTTTTGAAAAGAAACTTATTAATATTGTGACTGCCGGGTACGATACCGATGGTGTAACCGTCGGGGGTCGCTTTGGCTACAGCATCTGTCCCGATATTGCTTGAAGCGCCAGGCTTGTTATCAATCATCGTCTTTTTTGGTTTTGAGGCATTAACTTCTAACAAACAGAATCAGTGAAAAAA
>JBAXLV010000120.1:0-6794 GCA_037134635.1 Alcaligenaceae bacterium | reverse complement strand
GCTTGACACCCGTGCCTTTGGCATTTTTCTAGGCGGGGTCGTGCATGAGGTGGCTCAAGTCGTTGGGGCAGCTAGCAATATTGACGCAGCCACAACCGAAGTTGCCACGATCGTCAAAATGACCCGCGTGGCCTTACTGGTCCCTGTCTTGATCGTTCTGGGCCTTTGGCTACAACGCTCAGCGCAAAGCGCCTCCACCACGACCGGTGCAAAAGCCAAACTACCGATCCCCTGGTTTGCCATCGGCTTTTTAATATTGGCCTTGATCAACTCGGCTCAGATCATCCCCGCCCCTGTGCTGCAGGCCTTGCGTACTCTTGATATTTTTGTACTGACCATGGCGATGACCGCCCTGGGCATTGAGACCCGCTTTGCGCAAATGCGTCAGGCAGGCCCTCGCGTCATGGTCTTGGGTGTGATCTTGTTTATACTGTTGGGGTTGGGTGGATACGCGCTCGTCAAGTTTGTTGCGTAATACCCTTCAGTAGCTCTCGCCTTGCACGTTAGTTTGAACAGTACGTTTGCCCGGCCACTACTCATGACCCAAACAGCTCCCGATGTAATAACCCCCGTTGGTCGCCTCGATCCCGAAGACGCGCAGCTTGCGTTGGCGACCGTGCAAGAGGTATTGCATCGGCACGAGTTAGTTGAAAACCTCGCCCATCGCCAAGAACAAAATGACGCGCGAGCTGATCTTGTTGAAGGCTTGCTGCACCGACAACACGAAGCCGAACTCTCTGCTTTAGTCAATAGCCTGCACCCTGCGGATATTGCGTTTATTCTCGAGTCGCTACCCAACGATGACCGTCTGTTGATCTGGCGCTTAGTTGGCTCAGAGCACGATGCTGACGTGCTGCTTGAGGTTGCCGATTGGGTGCGTGAATCCTTGATTGAGGCGATGGACCGCCAAGATCTGGTCGCCGCAACGGGCAACATGGATGCCGACGAGTTGGCAGACTTGGCGCCGGATCTACCCCCTGATGTCGTCGCCGAAGTGCAAAAGGGCCTCACTGTCGAAGAGCGCACCCGTCTCATCGAAGCCATGGGGTACCCCGATGACAGCGTCGGTAGCATCATGGACTTTGAAATGGTCCGTGTCCGCGAAGATGTGTCGCTTGAGGTGGTACTGCGCTATCTCAGACGCTTACCAGAACTTCCCGATCATACCGACCAAATTTTTGTCGTTGACCGAAAAGACAAACTTTTAGGCACACTCACCTTATCTGCCCTCTTAGTAAACGAACCCGAAGTAGATGTGGCCTCAGTGATGAGCCCGGACTATCTTTCACTGAGCCCGCTCGATTCAGACTCTGAAGCAGCTGGTGCGTTTGAGCGCTATGACCTCGTGTCCGCGCCGGTCGTTGATGACTTGGGCCGACTAGTCGGACGTGTAACCATCGCCGAGGTGGTGGACGTGATCCGCGAAGACTCTGACGAACAAGCCTTGTCACGCGCCGGTATGCAAGAAGAGGATATCTTCGCCCCCGTCACCATGGCCTTGCGTAACCGCGCGCCTTGGTTGTTGCTCAACCTTTGCACCGCCGCCATTGCGTCGTTTGTCGCCTCTCGCTTTGAGGATACCGTCTCTACCATCGTGATGCTCGCTTTTTTAATGTCGATCGTTGCGGGCATTGGCGGCAATTCAGGCAATCAAACGATGACGCTGATTATTCGTGCGTTGGCGGTGGGCCGGATCACCGATAAAAACGTGTGGCAATTAGTGAAGCGTGAGATGCTCGTCACGTTTTTAGTGGGCCTGGTGGGCAGCGCAGTGGCAGCCGTATTTGCCTGGGCCATTTCAAACTCGATTCCAATCGCGCTGGTGATGATGGCTGCGATGATCTGCAACATGCTGATCGGCGCCACAATCGGCGTTCTCGTGCCTGTTGTTCGTACTCGCTTTGGCAAAGACCCTGCGATGGGCTCTTCGGTATTGTTAACTTTTGCAACCGATTCTCTTGGGTTTTTTATCTTTTTAGGCCTGGCAAGAATATTTTTACTTTGAATTTTCTCGCAGCATTTATGCGTCGGGATTCAGTCAATTTGCACTCAGTCTAGCCGCCGAAGCGACGCCAACGCACGATTCACATGCGTACCAATGCGTTCAGAATCAATCCCGTAAACATGAAGCGATACCGCCGGCTGGGCGCCCTCTTGCCCCGCATGGCCCAAACGATGAATAAAGTCTAACCCGGCGTGACTGCACGCGCTATGGCCTGCTATGCGCTCAATATGACTCAAGGGGTACGCGTGCCCGGCGGCTTGATCCCAGGCGTAAGGGGTTTCGCGCAATGCACCGCTTAAAACGCGATAGGCGCACCAAGTAAAATGCGCATGAACCGGACTAAAGTGCCCCGCCTCCCAAATCAATGCGACGACGGTATAACGGCCCTTAACATCTGCGTGTAAAACATGACGCGTGTAGGTGTGCTCAGCGCGAGGCAAATTCAATAAACTTGCGGCGATCGTCGGTGTAAGCGCCGGAGTTAATGCTTGATTTAAAGCTTGTCGGACGCGATAAGGTACTAAGTCGGCAACCTCGCAGCAAGCCTGCGACAGCAGTTCGCCACACCCCGGAAGCAGTTGATCAAGTCTGGACTGCGTTGAGAGAACACCGCGTGGCGCCTGAGCGTGTAAATCCGGAGAAATTGCGGCTTGAGAATGAAGCATATTAACGATTATTAAAAACGATTGCGCTCGATACGATTGCGTTCAATACGATTCAGCTACTTGAATCTTTGACTACGACATCGGCCATCCACGACTGTACCAACGTGTAGGTGACCGCAAGCGCGACGGGGCCAACAAAAATACCAATCAAGCCAAAACTCAGCAAGCCACCAATCACCCCAGCAAAAATCAGTAACAAGGGTAAATCGGCACCGCGTCTGATCAAAACTGGGCGCAAAAAGTTATCGATACTCGCTACGATCAGGCTCCAGATCAATAAGAACACCGCCCAACCGGTATCGCCCTGCCAAAACATCCACCCAACCGCTGGAAACAACACAAGACTTGGACCAATCTGTGCAATACAAAGCATCAGCATCAGCGCGGACAAGATCGCCGCAAAAGGTACGCCGGCGATCACCAGGCCGATGCCACCGAGCACGGTCTGCACGACTGCAGTAACGCCCACTCCGAGCGCAACCGCACGAATCGCTTGACCTGCAAGAACCATCGCACCTTCACCGCGCTCACCTGCTAAACGACGACCAAAGCTACGAATCAATTTAGCGCCTTCTTCACCAGACGAATACAGAATGGCAGAAATCGTGACTACTAATAAGAATTGAATCAACATGCCGCCCAAGCCACCAAACTGCGACAGCACCCACTTACCAGTAGAGGCCGCATAAGGCGCGACATGATCCATAAACCCTGTCGCACCACCCGCAATAAGATCCGTCCACGAATGTGCAATTTTTTCACCAACGAGCGGAATATGCTCAACCCACTCAGGCAAGGCTGGCAGCCCATTACTCGCTAAGCTTTTACCCAGCACCATGAACTGATCTGACTTTTCAGTAATCGTACTAATCGCCCACCAAAGTGGCGCGATCAATAACAACAACATCCCCACCGACATCACCACCACAGCTGGCGCACGACGATCACCAAAGACTTTTTGCAAAGAGATCAGCCAGGGCCAGGTCGCAACCACAAGCATGGTTGACCATACTGTCGCAGCCAAAAACGGACGCAGTACCCAAAGCGATAATGCCAACAAACCGGCGATACAAAAAATAGCTAGCGTGTTGCGCGTAAGGTCGTTGGGCATGAGCAGGTTCCGTATGAACTATTTAAGTTGGCCGTGACACTGCTTGTATTTTTTGCCACTGCCACAAGGGCAGGGCTCGTTTCGACCAACCTTGGGCATAATGTTGCGCACCGTGCCCGGGTGCTCTGAGGCCGGCGCAGTAACTGCCTGAGCCTGCTCGCTCTCTTCTTGATATGCAGAATGCTGAAATTCAACTTGCTGATTTTGTGCAGCAAAGGCTGCGGCTTGCTCAGCCTGTTGCACCTCTTCGGCCGATTGAATTCGCACCGTCATCAGCACCTTGATCGCCTCGTCGCGTACCCGATCAAGCATGTCCGAAAACAATTCAAATGCCTCGCGTTTGTATTCTTGCTTGGGATTTTTTTGTGCATAACCACGCAAGTGAATACCCTGACGCAAATGATCAAGCGCCGACAAATGTTCGCGCCACTGCGAATCAATCACTTGCAACATAATTGAACGCTCAAAGTTGGCCCACGATTCAGCGCCAACGATCTCAACCTTTTTTTCGTAGGCCTGACGCGCCTCTGTCAACACGCACTCAAGCACATCTTCATCGGTCAAACTCTTTGTCTGCTTGAGCAACTCAGTCAATGGCACACTCACGTGCCAATCAGATTCAAGCGTTAACTGTAAAGCATCAAGCTCCCATTGCTCTTCGACCGAGTCCTGCGGAACAAATCTATAAACTAAATCCGTCAGTGCACCATCACGCAAACTCTCGACGGTCTCGGCAATCGACTGCGCCTCGAGCACTTCATTACGTTGGGCATAAATCACTTTACGTTGATCGTTGGCCACGTCATCATATTCAAGCAGTTGCTTACGCACATCAAAGTTACGCCCCTCAACTTTACGTTGTGCAGATTCGATTGAACGCGACACCATCCCAGCTTCAATCGGTTCGCCTTCGGGCAGCTTGAGTCTTTCCATAATCGAGCGCACACGATCACCCGCAAAAATGCGCATCAACGGATCTTCAAGCGACAAATAAAACCTCGAGGAGCCCGGATCTCCCTGACGCCCCGCACGACCACGCAACTGGTTGTCGATCCGGCGCGACTCGTGGCGTTCAGTACCAATAATCCGCAAGCCACCTGCAGCCTTGACTCGGTCATTGAGTGACTGCCACTCCTCTCGAATTTTTTCGATCTGCGCCGATTTCTCAGCCTCTGAAAGCTCTGCTTTAGCGCGAATCAGTTCGATTTTCTTTTCAATGCTGCCGCCCAAAACAATATCCGTGCCACGGCCAGCCATATTGGTGGCGATCGTAATATGACCTGGCTGACCCGCCTGAGCAACGATCTCGGCTTCGCGCGCATGCTGTTTTGCGTTCAGCACTTCGTGCACGAGCTTTGCCTGATCTAGCATCCCCGACAAAAGCTCAGAGTTTTCAATACTAGTAGTACCAACCAACACGGGCTGCCCACGTTCTTGACAATCCCGAATATCGGCCAAAATCGCATTAAATTTTTCGGGGGCTGATTTAAAGATCTGATCGTTTTGATCGGCGCGAACCATCGGACGATTCGTGGGCACAATCACTGTTTGAAGGCCATAAATTTCTTGAAACTCATAGGCTTCGGTGTCGGCCGTGCCGGTCATACCCGCGAGCTTTTCATACATTCTAAAAAAGTTCTGGAACGTAATCGAGGCCAGCGTTTGATTTTCGAGTTGAATCTTGACGCCTTCTTTTGCCTCAACGGCCTGATGCAAACCGTCAGACCACCGGCGCCCGACCATCATGCGGCCCGTAAATTCGTCAACAATCACGACCTCGCCTTCTTGCACCACATAATGTTGATCACGGTGAAACAACGTATGACCACGCAGGGCTGCCATCAAATGATGCATCAGGGCAATATTTCGGGGTTCGTATAAAGACTGCCCCTCGGGCAATAACTTCAGGCGGGTAAGGACACCCTCAGACTTCTCGTGCCCCGCTTCCGAAAGATAAACCGTGTGATTTTTTTCATCGACCCAATAATCACCCTCGGGTTCTGGTTCTGTTGGTTTTGGTTCTGCAGTCATCCGCGTCAGCAATGCGGGGACAGCATTCATGCGCACATAGAGCTCGGTATGGTCTTCAGCCTGCCCCGAAATAATCAAGGGGGTTCGAGCCTCGTCAATCAAAATTGAGTCGACCTCATCGACAATCGCAAAGACAAGCGACCGTTGGCGCCGATCTTCGACACGGTGTTCCATGTTGTCGCGCAAGTAATCAAAACCAAACTCGTTATTAGTGCCGTAGGTAATATCGGCGCGATAGGCTTGAATTTTTTCGGCGTTATCCTGTTGGGGCACGACCACCCCAACCGTCAAACCCAGAAAACCGTACAAGCGACCCATCCACTGCGCGTCACGTCGCGCCAAATAATCGTTCACAGTCACGACGTGCACGCCGCGTCCCACGAGTGCATTCAAATACACCGGCAGGGTGGCCATCAGGGTTTTGCCCTCGCCCGTGCGCATTTCGGCAATTTGGCCCTGATGCAAGACCATACCGCCCAACAACTGCACGTCAAAATGTCGCATGCCAAAGACACGCACACCGGCCTCACGGACCACGGCAAACGCCTCAGGCAAAAGCTGGTCTAGGGTTTCGCCCCCCGCCAGTCGCGCCTTAAAGGCCTCGGTTTTAGCGCGTAATTGTTCGTCAGACAGGGCCTGCATCTGTGGTTCGAGCGCATTAATCTGCAACACGCGGCGACGCAGCTGCTTGAGCAATCGATCATTACTACTACCAAAGATTTTTTTAAGTAGTGAAAACATACGTGTCAGACCCACACAGACCGATGCAAACCACACATCAACCAGCGCCTAAAAGAGTTGAGGCAGCTCGCTGCCAATAAGCTTTGCAGTTTAACGCAGGCCGCGCTCACCCGTCAGCGAAACGGGCCGGCACGCTCCCACGGCGTCACAAGGGGGCCACCCGTCAAAAACACCCTCGGGTCTAAGGCCCGCTCATACTGTCGAACCTCAAAATGCAGGTGCGGGCCAGTCGCCCAGCCGG
>JBAXLV010000119.1:0-6859 GCA_037134635.1 Alcaligenaceae bacterium | reverse complement strand
GTGAAATCGCTGTGACCTACAAAACGCTTTGCAGAGTTTTCAATCGCCTTCCAATCAAGCGCTGGAAGCAATCGACCGATCCCGTAACCACCCCGACTCGCCATCACAATCGGTAACTTTTGTTTGAGCGCGCGGGTCAAGCTTGCCAAACGCTGCGTATCGGTGCCGGCAAACCGCTGAGCTTGATTCAGCACACCTCGATCCATCGCCACTTTAAAGCCCATTTCACCCAAACGCGCTTTTGCACGCACCAGGGTCTGCGGGTCAGCCACCGCACCTGAGGGTGAAATGACGTAAATACCGCTGGCATCAGGCAAGTCGTGATGATGGTGGGCATGTTCAACGTGCTCTGCGTGTGTATGTGCTTTAGTCATGCTTCAAATCCTGGCTTCGACGGTCTTTAAAGAATTGACGCAAGGTGTCGCCGCATTCTTGCGCCAACACACCTCCCTCAATTTTCGTGTGATGATTTAATTGTTTTTCGTCTGCCAAATTTAATACGCTGCCGCAGACGCCTGTTTTGGGGTCGTA
Organism: Alcaligenaceae bacterium; assembly: GCA_037134635.1. Lineage (GTDB taxonomy): Bacteria > Pseudomonadota > Gammaproteobacteria > Burkholderiales > Burkholderiaceae_B > Zwartia. Next base: position 6,328 of record JBAXLV010000119.1, on the reverse strand, counting down.
GGCACCAAACACCACGCGGGCCAAACGTGCGTGCATCATGGCGCCAAGACACATGGCGCAGGGCTCGAGCGTGACATATAGCGAGGCACCGGGCAGGCGATAATTCTGAACTGTTTTTGCACCTAGTCGCAACGCCACAATTTCAGCATGTGCCGTCGGGTCATGATCACAAATCGTACGATTAAACCCGGCTGCAAGCAGTTGATTCTGTGCGTCTACCAAGACGGCGCCCACAGGCACCTCACCCAATTGGCGTGCCTGAGCGGCGTGCGCCAAGGCCTGTTGCATCCAGCCAATATCATCCACGATACAAGCGTGCTTTGAGGGCCACGCGTGCAGCCAGACTCGTTAAGGCTTCCTCAAGCCACTGGTACAACTCGGCGTCAGCGTCGTAACGCGCCTGATTCAAATTCGAGACACGACCATCCTCAATAAAGCCCCAAGCCCGACTGCGTTTGTCGCGATGCTTGGGATCCCATACCCCAAACGCAAAGCCGCCCGAACTACGGATCAACGAGAAGCAAGGAATATCCGTGTAGCCGTCACCCACAAAGACCATCTGATCAAACGGCACACGTAGGCGGTCTTCCGCGACTTTACGATTAACCTCAAAAGGCTTTCCGACAAAGGCCGGGCCCACGATGCCCTTTTGAATTTGAAACAGATATCGCGTCTTATCCGTAAAGCTGACAATCCGTTTGGGAAAACTGATTGCACCTTGTGCGTCATAGACAAACTCTGAGGCCCAAATTCCGGTGAACTCATGCGCGATAGACGTGTGTCGCACCACATCGCCAATGCCACTCGAAATCATATAAAACTCGAGTTGCACTTGAGGATGCGCCTGCCGCACCTGCTCGCGTAACCGGCTGAACAAGGTTTGGACGCCTGCGTGCAGGGGCAAAGTCTGACCCCACTCTTGCAGTTTTTTTTGCGTGATCGGGCCGTGCTCACCTTCACGCGACAGCGCAATCATTTCATGCAGGTAGGCCGGTACAGGATCCCAATCTTCAGCCAACAAGGGATCGACGCGGTGGCTCCAGAATTGCTGCGTATCGACCCCAAGCGACTCTAAAAACCCTGAGGTGCTGTCAGGCGCCAGGGTGTCGTCAAAATCAAAAATCAGGGCAATCACATCAGACATTGTTCAGATCCGTCTGCATCGAAAGAGTTGATTGTAACGAGCATCGTTCACAAAACAATAATCGGTCGGGGCAACGCTTACTCTTTAATCCCCAGATCGCGAATGAGCTGGCCCCACTTTGCGCCGTCACGCTGCATAAACTGTTTGACCTCATCGGCCGAGGAAACCCGCAAATCGACGCCCTTCTGCGCCAAATCCTTCAGCAAAGCCTGGTCTTGTCCGACCATATTCATCGCAGCCGTTAAACGCGCGATCACGTTTGGCGGCACTTTGGCAGGCGTCATTAACGCCACCCAAAACACCGCATCAAAGCCGGTCATACCAGAGGCTTCATCAATCGTTGGCAGGTCTGGTAATAGCGCCACCCGCTTGGCTACCGAGACCGCAATCCCTTTTGTACGCCCAGAGGTGACAAAAGGAAGCGCTTCGTTGAGTGCCGAAAACATCATCTCAATTTGTCCGCCAATCAAATCCTGCGCGGCGGGTGCTCCACCTTTATAGTGGATCACTGCCATTTTCAAACCAAACGTCTTAATGAAATATTCGGCAGCCAGATGGTTGATTGAACCGATTCCCGAGGTTCCGATCGAATATTTGTCGGGATTGGCACGCACCAACGCGATGAGTTCTTTGACATCTTTTGCCTTGAAATCTTTGTTCGCATGCAATACGAAAGGCGAAGTCAGCATCATCGAAATCGGCTGAAAATCTTTTTCGGGATCGTAGTCAACCTTCGCTTGCAACACAGGGTTAATCACAATCGATACGGGTGCGGCATACATGGTGTAGCCGTCGGCTGCAGCGCGGGCCGTCAGATTACTGGCGATCGTTGAGGCCGCGCCTGCTCTGTTCTCGACGATCACCGACTGCCCCAGTTCTTTTCCCAACCGCTCGGCTACGGTACGACTTGCATAGTCCGTCACACCCCCTGGGGGATATGGCACAAGCAAACGAATCGGCTTGCTTGGATAGGCGTCTTGACTTTGAGCGCCTGCGACACTTAGCAGCGCCGTGAGCAACAGCGCGATGAGTCCTCGCACGTACGTCACACCTTGGCTCTTGTTGATGTCACTCTTCATGGCGATCCTCTTATTTTTATCTATCAAGGTCGATGCAAAAGCATCCGTACTTAATCGCCCTTTGCCGCCACGGGTTCGTACCACGGCAAGTCAGGACGCTGGCCATAGCGACGAACACGCAAATTCGCCTGTTCACCATGCCCTGCAAAGTTTTCCATGTGACACAAACGCGAGCAGTACTCACCCACCAAGGCAGAAGCTGCATCGGTGGTCACGCGCTGATACGTGCAGGTTTTTAAAAACTTACCTACCCAGAGCCCACCGGTAAAGCGCGCGCTGCGTTTGGTGGGAAGCGTGTGGTTGGTGCCAATCACCTTGTCGCCAAAACTCACGTTGGTTCTGGGGCCTAAAAATAATGCCCCATAGTTACTCATGCGCTTTAAGAAAATGTCGGGATCGCGCGTCAACACCTGAACATGTTCGAACGCAAGTTGATCTGCGGTTTCGATCAGCTCGTCAAGCGTATCGACCACGATGACCTCGCCATGCTCAGCCCACGAAACACGCGCAATTTCTGCGGTCGGCAAAATCGATAATTGACGTTCGACTTCGACCATCGTTGCACGCGCTAACGCTTCGCTCGTTGTCAACAAAATGGCGGGCGAAGTCGGCCCGTGTTCTGCCTGTCCAAGTAAATCAACCGCACACATTTCAGCATCAACTGAATCGTCCGCAATGATTAAGGTATCGGTTGGACCCGCGAATAAATCGATACCAACACGACCAAACAACTGTCTTTTTGCCTCGGCCACAAACATGTTTCCTGGGCCAACCAGCATATCAACCGGCGCGATGGATTGCGTACCGAGCGCCATGGCACCAACGGCTTGTATTCCACCCAACACTAAAATTTCATCGGCGCCCGCAAAATGCATCGCCGTGACAATGGCCGGATGTGGTGAGCCCTGATAAGGCGGCGCAGTCGCCACGATACGTTTCACCCCCGCCACCTTGGCGGTCAGCACACTCATGTGCGCAGAGGCAATCATCGGATACTTACCGCCGGGTACATAACAGCCCACCGCGTTCATGGGGATATGGGTGTGCCCAAGCACAACGCCTGGCATGGTTTCGACCTCAACGTCTTGCATCGACGCGCGTTGAATTTCAGCGAAGCGGCGAATCTGTGTTTGTGCAAAACGGATGTCTTCGATTTCACGCGCAGACAGTTGCTTGACCGCCTTTTCGATTTCAGCCTGACTCAGCCGAAACTCACTAGGTTCCCATTGATCAAATTTTGCGGATAACGCTTTGACCGCGATATCACCCCGCTTTTCAATATCCAACAGAATGCCTTCGACGGTGGCGCGCACCTTAGCATCGGCTTCGGCCACTTCGGCTGCATTACGACCACGTTTCAGATAGCGCACTGACATTGCTTGAACTCCTGACGATTCATCTCAAGCCGCTAGGATACGATATTGTTGAGCTTTATATCCGTTGTCTCGGGGCAGACCCAGCGGATTGCGTCGCGCGTGGCATCAATGCAACCGCCATCCGCGTAAATACCTCGATCGTCACGGACTCTCATCATCTTCGCCAAAATCCCATCAAAAACTAAGTCATTCTTTGCCGACTGGCTGACCAGTGCTTCCACTCGCGATTCATTCATCCACCGTTCACCATTTGATTTGGTCGCAACGCCGTGGCGCCAATGGTAGATCTCAAGACATTTTTGCTCCAAGGTATAGGGCTTGGTACGATCCCAAAAATTATTGAACTGACCAGCACCCAGGTAACACACCCAAGAGCCCTCAAAACCCTTCACGTCTGCAGAAGCCTGGTCCGGATTGCGAAACCAGACGCGGTCTCCGGGTACGTAAAATTTCATCGGCAAAGGCTGAGCGAGTTTGCCATGCTCGTGCACGAACGCATCGTTAAAGTCGTCGGCGAGCAAGGGCCGGCTTCGCCAAAGCGTTTCAATCTGAGCCAGCATGAGGGGATGTGTCTGCTGCAATTCTTGCGCGAGCGCCAAGAGCAATACATATTCGGAGGCGCGAAAACACGAAAAAGTGTACGTCGACTGATTGACTTCTGGCTGCATAGTTTGGGTCAAGGCGGCAATCAAGTCAACGCCCGCGTTCAGCACAAAACCCTTTTCTTCAATATACGTCCAGTACTCTGTGGGACGTTCGACTCCCTCAGTATCAAACGCCAATTGCGTCTTTCGTGCCGCCTCGACCGTACGACAGCGAATGCGCACTGCCGCTAAAAACTCTTCATACGAAGGAAAACAATACGCACGCGGCCCACGCGCCATTGCGAGTACGACTTCAATTTCTAATTCGCGCCGTGCGTGCGCAGATTGCAGGTCTAATTTTTTACACAAATCAACCGTGTTGTAGTCAGGCGTCAGTGCAATCAAAAGCTCTGAGGCAGACACCTGTAACAGCAACCACTTTGCATGTCGAGACACAGAGACATTGAGGTAAGTTTGAATTCCTGCGCGCTCACAACCGTCAATCAATTGTTTCTTTTCGACAAGCAAAGACTCCATGCTTTCAAAAAGAAAACAAATGCCGCCCAGTTGCTCTAACTCGTGTCTAGAAAAGTACTTCATTGTGCGCTCAATTATCGCGTTATAGTCGTTGTATCAACCCCGATCTTCTCATTCAATAGCGATTAACCCTGACCCATGACTCCCCCCGAAATACGGCCAGAGCAATCGATCGAGCTACTCAAAGCGCTTCATATCCTGACGCGCGACGGCAAACTCAATCAGGATAGTCGACGCAAACTAAAGCAGGTCTATCATTTATTTCAATTCATCGAGCCGCTGATGGCCCGTTTACTTGAAATAGACTCAGCATTTTGTGTTGTCGATCATGGCGCAGGAAAATCATATTTAGGATTTATTCTCGTCGATTTGTACTTAAGACACCATGCACCGGCCGCGCGCATGATCGGCATCGAAACTCGCCCCGAACTCATTGAACAAACAACAGCTCTGGCGCGCGACTTGGGTTTTGTACAGATGCAATTTTTAAATGACTCCGTAGCCAATTCGATCACCTCGAACTTGCTGCCCGAACGGGTTGATCTGGTGACAGCCTTGCATGCCTGTAATACCGCAACCGATGACGCCATCCGCTTTGGTCTAAAAAAGCAGGCGCGTTTTATGGTGCTTGCTCCTTGCTGCCAGGCAGAAGTCGCGAGCGTACTGCGCAAACATAAAGCCCAACAACTTAAAGACCCTTTGGCAGAAATTTGGCGTCACCCCTTGCATACGCGTGAATTTGGCAGCCAGGTCACCAACACCCTGCGCTGCTTGCAACTCGAAGCGCATGGCTATCAGGTCACCGTTACTGAACTCGTCGGCTGGGAACATTCTTTAAAAAATGAATTGATTATTGCTGAACACAAAGGCCCACCTAAACCACACACGATTGCACGCTTGCAAGCCTTATTAGAGCGGCTCGGCTTACAAGAATTAACTGAACGGTTTTTTGTGCCGACAGTCTTGCAAGGAGCAGACTAATGTCGGCCACCAACCCACCCATATCAACTCGGGTCATTGATAAACGCGTGCTGATCGCAGGCTGTGGCGATTTAGGCTTGCGTGTGGCCGAGCGATTGTCTGCTGAACATCCTCACAACCAATCCTGGGGGCTCAGGCGCCATCCCCCTACTTCGACCGCACCTATGCCGCGCGGCTTTGAATGGTTTGCGGCTGACCTGGCGCAAGCAGATACGTTCGTCAATTTACCTAAAAATATCACGCACGTTCTGTTCACGGCAGCACCCAATGCACGTACCGAAGCAGACTATCGAACCGTGTATCGAGAAGGTTTAGAACGCGTGCTCAACGCAGTCACCACAAAAACCTTAGCGCGTGTGCTATTTGTCTCTTCGACCGCGGTCTACGGCGATCATGGCGCAGACTGGATCAATGAAGACACTCCAACTGCACCTAAAAATTTTAACGGACAAGTCTTGCTTGAAGCTGAGCAATGGCTACACAGTCAGAACGCGGCTTTTGAAACCTTAACCTTGCGACTCTCTGGCATTTACGGGCCCGGCAGAACATATCTGCTCGATCGTTTGCGGGCTGGTCAAGCCAGTGCACCTGGCACTGAGTCCCATTGGGTCAATCGAATTCATATCG
>JBAXLV010000118.1:0-6861 GCA_037134635.1 Alcaligenaceae bacterium | reverse complement strand
GGCAGACCGTTTTAGGCGCCTTCGGATCAAGGTTGAGCTCATACGTCTGGTAAACCCCCTCACCAAAGCCGTAGCAAAAGGTTTGGGCTTCGAGGTCAGTGCGACTTTGGCACAAAGCCACCATGACCTCGGTTGAGGCATCCGCACGCGGCAAATTCTGCGCCCCTGCGGTTTGAGGCAACACCATTAATAATGGCGACAGGGTCAACACAGTCATCGCTAAAGTTTTTTTGATCATCGTCTTTCTCAGTAAAGCAGTATGGAGGTCTCTAGAAATCTGGCACATAAAACTCATTAACGCCTAAACCCGCCCATGTGGCCGCCACCAAAGCTGCCGCCTCGGCTGCCCCCACCAAAGCGATCCTGATTAAAGTCGCTGCGTCCTTGACTCCCCAACTGCCGCTCTTGCGAAGCCTCGCGCGCCGCATTGGGGTTCGCACGATCTTCAGATGCATCGCTGCGGGCCTGCGAATTTAAAGAACTGGCCTGTTGCCTTTCTTGCGCTGTCGCGTTGCGCTGAAAATCACTATTTGCATTTTGACGCGCTTGATCAGCGCGCTGTTTATCTTCGGGGCTGGCGTTGTTTTTCCAATCATTCGCCGCATTTTGCTGACGCGCAATACTTTGGCGATCGATGTCACTGTGATTTGCAACACCGTAGCGATTATTCAAAGCTGCGCTACCGTAGGGCACACCATCACGGTGAGCTACATCGTGCGCCCAAGTGCTATCAGCACCCACACGATTCGACGCCTGATTCGCCAACGAGTTGTAGCGGCCATTGAAGTTATTAAAATTAGCGTTATTGATCGTGATTGATCCACTGCCCCAGTGCGGTTGAGCCCAAAGTGCGGCGCCTACTGCCATCCCCGCGCCGAAGGCCATAAAGCCCCAAGCTGGGTTGTAAACTGGGTAAGGTGGATATGCTGGATACCCCCAGCCGCCGTACACCATCATCGGGTTATAAGTGGGCACATACACAACTTGCGGATTCGCCGGCACGATAATGATGTTCGACTGAGGATCTGTCGAGACATTAATCTGTTGCGACGTTTGTAGATTTCCTGCTTGCTTGGCCTGAGTACGCAGTGCCTGCACGGCTTGCATCAAGTCTTTGGGCTGCGCAAGATAGGCATTGCCTAGTTTTTGTGTCCAGTCTAGCTTATTGCCCAGCATATTCAGGGCATCAGGAAACGTCACTAAGGACTTCACACTGTTATCCCAAGCTTGAGGCTTTAACGCATCTTGCAGAGCGGCGCTCGACATATGGTTGTTACTGCGCAACCAATTTGCAGCCTCGGCGATCTCAAGGGGATACGTAGAGGCAATCAACATTTGTGAAAGCAATGCGTCGGGGTATAGCGCAATCGGCGCAATAAGGGACTGCAGCTCAGGCATCGACAAGCTTCCTGCTTGTTGCGTCGTTTGCGCATAGGCTGGGGCCGTAAACGCAGCACCGATAATTTGACCGCCGGTGGTCAGTGTCAGTGCGAGCGCAGTCGTTGCCGCTGAAAGAAGGAAGGTACGCATGGTGATCCTTTTGTAAAAACGCTACTTTTAATTTAATCAATCTACAAAGCAACAGTATAGATGTCACTGCAGGTTTTAGTCAGCCAGCACCTTAACCGCCTGATAAATTTTTCCAAACACAGCATCTGCATGCGCCGAATTCAACCAGCGAATAATCACCACCATGTTCAACTCGGGTTCGATCCAGGTGAACGAACTACCCGCCCCCACCGCAAAATAACTAGACTCAGGCAAACTTGGGAAGACTTTGCGCTGATCATTGAGCCAAACCAGATAACCATAGAACGGCGCAATCGCACACGGCGCGCGCATCCGTTTAATCCATTCGGCTGACAACACGCGCTTGCCTTTTACCATTCCGTTGTCGAGCAACATCTGGCCGACTAGCGCTTGATCTTCGCTACTGATCGACATGCCCCCGCCCCAATGCGTGCCGCCAGGTACAGATTGCACACGCTTGCCTGCGATTTCAACCCAGGCGTCGTCATAGCCCACCCAGTTCCATGTGTCTGAGGCACCGACGGGCTGCATGATCGCTTCACGAAACACCTCGGGTAAGGGTCGTTGAAAAAGATGCAAGAGGGCAAGCGACAATTGATTGATTCTGACGTCGTTGTACTCCCAATACGTACCCGCTGCCTGCAAAGGCCTTGCGTCCCCTTTCTTGCCATCAGGTGCTGCGGCAAAAGTCACCGCACGATAACGATCGACCTGATCAGGCAAACCAAACAAGGTGCCCTCCCACTCGCCAGTTTGTTGCAGCATGTGCTCCCAGGTGATCAAGGCGTTGTTGCCCGCATCAAAACCGATCCCCTTCAGTGTGTCGCCCACTCGCGCATGAACGTCTTTAATCAAACCTCTATCAAAGGCCACACCCGCCAATAGCGCAAGGTAGGTTTTGGCAACACTGAACGTCAGGTCGGCCCGTTTAGGCTCGCCCCACGAGGCCAGAGTTTTGCCTCTTAACAAAATTGTGCCTGATTCTGGGCCACGATCGTGCACGGGGCCACGCAAGCGGTTATAGGGCACAGGGTCGGGATGGTGAACACCCCAATTTGGCGAGGTACAGTCGCGACTCCAGGGGCTTTCATGTTCAATCGCAAACTGTATCGCCTGCTCAAGTGTCGGGTTCTGCATCACGCACCTTTTAAAGAGTAAAAGCCAAGTTCGTTTTATAACAGAATAGGGAAATCCACCCATCGACACACCTATAATGTGGCATATAACTTGCTTATTGATCTCAACCGCCAGGAGCCTGACATCATGAACCAACCCCCTCGCCTTGCAGCCTCAAACTTTTTATCGCGCATAACTCGGGTTGTCTTGGCCGTTGGCTGTTTAGCGCTGGGGCTCACCACCACGCAGGTCAGCTTCGCAAACAAAGCCAACGACACCTTAGGTATGGCGTACGATCAAGCACCCGAAAATATTGATCCCTATTTCAATAATGTCAGAATCGGCGTCATCATCGCTGCCAATGTCTGGGATACCCTGGTTTATCGCGATCCCATCACCAACGAATACACAGGCCAGCTCGCCAAAAGTTGGAAGCAAATCGATCCGCGCACACTTGAATTCGATTTACGCGAGGGAATCAAATTTCACAATGGCGAAGACTTTGATGCAGATTCAGTTGTATTTACCCTGAACTACGTTTCAGATCCGGCCAATAAAGCCACCACGCAAGCAAATGTGCGCTGGATCGAAAAGGTTGAAAAAATTGATCAATTCAAAGTTCGGATCATCAGTAAAGAGCCATTTCCGGCAGCGATCGATTACTTATCCACCACCTTAGCAATTCACCCAGCAAAATATTACAAAGAAGTGGGCCCTACTGGCATGAATGCAAAACCGGTTGGCTCGGGTCCTTACAAGATTATTGAATATTTGCCCGGCAAATCAGTGACGCTCGAACGCAATGCCAATTACTTTAAAGACTCACCAAAAGCCGCAGGAAAAATCGGCAAAGTGAAAATCCGCTTTATCCCGGATCGTCAAACGCAAATGGCTGAGGTAATGGCGGGTGGCGAAGATCTGATTATGCATGTGCCAAAAGATCAGGCTGAAAAGCTCAAAGGCATACCGCACTTACAAGTGCTAAGTGGCAACACCATGCGCATTGCGTTTTTGCAGATGAACTCGCGTGACGGGACGCCGGCCCCCGAGCTGGCAGATGTTCGGGTACGCAAGGCGATTGCTCACGCGATTGATCGTGAAGCAATACTTAAAAACATTGTTGGCGGCGGCGAGATCATCAACACCATCTGCACCCCTTCGCAAGTGGGTTGCAGCAGCGATGGTGCAACGATTTACAAATACGATCCTGCCTTATCGAAAAAACTTTTAGCTGAAGCTGGATATCCAAACGGCTTTAGTCTTGACATCATGTCTTATCGTGAGCGCCAGCAAACTGAAGCCATGATCAACTACCTTCAGGCCGTTGGTATTAAAGCTAAACTAGGTTTTATGCAGTACGCCGCTATGCGCGATTTGGCACGGGCGAACAAAACCGCGCTCACACATCAGACTTGGGGGTCGAATTTAGTCAATGACGTCTCAGCCTCGACGCCAGTGTATTTTGGTGGCGGCAGTGACGACGTGAGTCGCGACCCTGAAGTGATTGCCTTGTTAAACAAGGGTGACAACACGATTGACCCAGGCGAACGCAAAAAAGTTTATAACCAAGCGCTGGTCATGATCACTGAAAAAGCGTACGCGCTGCCTTTGTGGTCTGTTCCTGTGTATTACGTTGCAAATAAAGACGTGAATTTCAAGCCGTATCACGATGAACTCGTACGGTTTTGGGACATGAGCTGGAAGTGATTGCATATTTAATAAAGCGTCTAGGCTTGGCAGTACTGGTGGCCCTCACCGTCTCCGTCATCGCCTACATGTTGCTGTATCTCTCGGGCGACCCGGCGCTTGCCATCGCGGGAGAAGGCGCTCGTCAAGCTGACATTGATCTCATCCGCAAAACCTACGGGTTTGATCGACCCCTGATTGTGCAATATGGCGACTGGCTGCTGAAGTTGCTCAAGGGCGACCTGGGCGTCTCGATGTACTTTAAAACAGATGTCGCGCCGTTGATTTTTAGCAAGCTCTCAACCACGCTTCTGCTAGCGCTCTACGCCTTAGCCTTTGCGTTACTGATTTCAGTACCGCTCGGCGTGTTAGCCGCCATTTACAAAAACAGTTGGATTGATCGTGCTTGCCTGGCCGTAGCGGTAGTCGGCCAAGCCATGCCGAACTTTTTCTTTGCGCTCATTCTGATTATGTTGTTCTCGATCTCGTGGCGCATGCTACCCGTATCCGGTAGCGACACCTGGCAACATTTTGTAATGCCCGCCATCACGCTAGGCTATTATGCCGCCCCCGCCTTTATGCGCTTGATTCGTGCGGGCATGATCGAAGTATTGAGCGCCGACTATATCCGCACCGCCCGGGCAAAAGGTCTGCCGACCCACACGGTGATTTTTAAACACGCCCTGCGCAATGCCATTGTTCCGGTGGTCGCGCTCGCCGCCGTTCAACTTGGCTTTTTATTGGGCGGCTCGATCGTAATTGAAACGATTTTTGCACTCGACGGCCTGGGTTATCTGGCCTACCAAAGCATTACTTTTAAAGACTACCCCGTCACCCAAATTATTGTGCTGCTGCTGTCTGTGATTTACATTCTGCTTACACTGGCTTCAGACCTCGCAAACGCCTGGCTCGATCCAAGGATTCGGGTGGCTTAAGGTGAAAAATAATAAAGCCCTTTATGTCGGCTGTGGTCTACTCATTGTGATTCTGTGCATGGCTTTATTCGCACCGTGGTTGTCGCCACACGACCCATATTTTCAAGACCTCACCTACCGGACTGTGCCCCCCATTTGGTACGAGCAAGGCACCTGGTTACATCCGCTAGGTACTGATCAACTCGGCCGCGACTACTTATCGCGACTGTTTTATGGCGCGCGGATTTCTTTGTTAATCGGTACCAGCGTCGCGCTTATTTCAGGGCTCATTGGTTGCACCATGGGAATGCTCGCGGGCTATTTTGGTGGCCGTATTGACATGGTCGTTTCGTTCTTAGTGACCACCCGCTTATCGATGCCAGTCGTACTTGTGGCCCTCGCCACCGTGGCCTTAGTGGGCGGCTCACTTTGGGTCGTGATCATGGTACTTGGTCTGCTGAAATGGGATCGCTTTGCGGTCGTCATGCGCAGCGCCACGCAACAAGTGCGCGCAATGGAATACGTCTCTGCTGCGCAATCCGCAGGCGCCTCAACGCTGCGCATTCTGCTAACTGAAGTGCTCCCCAATGTGTTGCCTCACCTGATCGTGATTGCCACCCTTGAAGCCGCCAGCGCTATCTTGTTAGAAGCCGCCTTATCCTTTTTAGGCTTGGGCGTGCAACCGCCCTTGCCATCTTGGGGCTTGATGATCTCTGAAGCCAAGTCTTATATGTTTTTTTCATTTTGGCTGATCGCAATCCCTGGCACTACACTTGCCGTACTGATCTTTGCGATCAATCTTGCCGGTGATGGCTTGCATCAATGGCTGACGCCGCAAGAGCGAGGCTAACCAATGGCAAACCAAAGCACGACTAAGGCAGCGGGTAATGTTCTTGACATCTCTGGCCTCACCGTTGACATCACCACACCACGCGGTACGTTACATGTTGTGCGCGACGTGTCGCTACACGTCAAGCGCGGTGAAACTCTGTGCATTGTCGGCGAGTCAGGCTGCGGCAAATCAATGACTTCTTTAGCGATTATGGGTTTGCTGCCAAAGTCTGCCAAGCGCAGCAGCACACGCTTTCAATTTTTAGGTGAAGAACTTAGCCAGACCAACAAAGGGCATCTCAACGACTTGCGTGGCAATAAAATGGCCATGATTTTTCAAGAACCAATGACTGCGCTCAACCCGGCCTACACCATCGGCGAGCAACTCACCGAACACTACCGCCACCATCGCAAAGCCTCCGATACGGATGCTCGTGCCCGAGCAGTAAGTCTTCTTGAAAAAGTCGGTATCGCCTCAGCCTTGCAGCGGCTAGGCCAATATCCACACCAGTTATCGGGTGGCTTACGCCAACGCGTCATGATCGCCATGTCACTCATGTGCGACCCCGAACTCTTGATCGCTGACGAACCGAGTACTGCGCTTGATGTCACCATTCAAGCGCAAATTCTGCGTTTACTCGCGGATCTGCAAAAAGAACTCGGCATCGCAATGATCTTGATCACGCACGACTTAGGTGTGGTAGCGCGAATCGCAGATCGGGTGGCCGTGATGTACGCAGGGCAGATTGTTGAGCAAGGCTCGGCTGCCGAAATTTTTTCAACC
>JBAXLV010000117.1:0-6884 GCA_037134635.1 Alcaligenaceae bacterium | reverse complement strand
TGTTTCCTTCACACGGCAGGGGTCACAAGTTCGAAACTTGTACCGCCCACCAAAATCTCAAATTTAATCATTAAGTTACAACGAGATGCTTGGACTTTATCAAATCAAAGTAGCACAAATCTCGTGGACTACGGTTTTCTAGTGCGCTGCGATGGGTGTTGTTACTTAGCCAGGTAAGTCACCGCCGGCAGCTTGGCAAAGTGGGCATCAAAAGTCAGTAATTCGGCGCCGCAATGAAGTGCCGTGGCGTAAACGATTGCGTCGGCGGTTGCTAGTTTAAATTTTCGATGACATTCTGCTGCGAATAATGCAATGCTAGTTTCAAGCGGCGCAACAATGCATTTTTGCGTATACGCAATCACAGAGTCCGCTCGCTCTTCGCCAAGCTCTCTAGTCAGCCACTTTGACAACTCGAGTTGTACGATCGTTGGCACAACACAAAAGTCTTTTGTCGGAAATTTACCGCCGAGTTTTTTTGCGTGCTGACTATCAGTTAGCCATTCAATCCACGCAGAGGTGTCTACAACCCACAGCTGCTTAGATGCCATCAGAAGCGATCCTTGCGGTCTCGATACTTGTCAGTATTCGCACCTTTTGCGATCCCTCGAAGTTGATTGAGTTCGGGTACGGGCATCACTAGTAGACCATCACCTTTGGGAAGAAACACAAACTCTTGCCCAGCAGACCAGTGCATCGTTTCTCTGATCGCCTTTGGAATAGAGATTTGGAACTTGCTTGAGAGCGTAGCTGTATTAGACATTTCTGGTCGCTTATTGATCGATTAATTATTGGTAAGAATATCGATCTTTTTAGAAGCCGTCAATACGTAGTCGCGCTACAGGTCGGTATAGCGCGAGCCTGTTGCTATAATGTCAAAGTCATCAGGGAGTAGCCTCTTTACTTTTCAGTAAAGGCTTACATCAACATACTTGAGCTTTGGCTTATGGTGTAAGCGGTTCTTATCACTTGGCAAGACTTTTGACTACAAACACTTACATAGGCTGTGGGTGCGTTGTAGTCATTTGTTTTGTTACACAGCCTGAAGGACTTACTCATGGATTCCCTTCTTATTTCTACTGGTGTTGTGGCGCTTGCAGAAATGGGCGATAAAACCCAGTTGCTAGCCTTCATCTTAGCCGCTCGCTTTAAAAAACCAATCCCAATCATTCTTGGCATTCTTGTCGCCACCATCCTTAATCACGGTTTGGCCGGTGCGTTAGGCGCATGGATTACTTCATTGATCAGTCCTGAACTATTGCGCTGGATTCTAGGCGGATCCTTTATCGGAATGGCTATATGGACTTTAATTCCAGACAAAATTGAGGAAGAAGAAACTCAGGTGGCTAAACACTTGGGTGTATTTGGCGCGACCTTTATTACTTTCTTCTTGGCGGAGATGGGCGACAAGACTCAAATAGCCACGATTGCACTTGCAGCGCATTATGCCGCTCCATTTGCTGTAGTCGTCGGAACAACGTTAGGGATGCTGATTGCGGATGTGCCAGCAGTATTTGTTGGCAATAAATTTCCAGCAAAGATTCCTATGAAATTGGTTCACTCATTCGCAGCTGCTATTTTTGCGATCATGGGCGTGCTGACACTCGTTGGGATAGACAAGTTAGTTTGATTTTTTGTCTGAAGCGTAATGTGACTGATTGATCTTTAAGCCCTATGTGACCTTGCCCTCAAAAACTTGGGGTGGTCTAAAACTGATGCCGAAGTCCGACCCCGACAACGGTACTTTGTGCTGTTTGAATTGCGGCGTAGTTATTTCCGTATGACGCATAGGTGTAGAGGTTCGTGCGCCGTGAAAAGCTATACAGGTAGGCAGCGCTGTAAATCATTTGAGGTCCTTTGAACGAGCTGGGTAATATGTCGCCTACCGGTTGCAGACGCTGCACGGACGCCAGAATGCTTGCTTCTCCCAGAGGGATGGTCATCCCTAACATCGCTGAGCTGGCCGCCGCGCCAGCCAAGAAGACTGCCCCTGACCCCAGCGTGCCATCCGAGAGCGGACCATTGGGCGTTGTACCTGCGCCCGTGGGCTGTCCGTTCCAGGCGCCGTTTCGAGTCTGGCCGTAGGCAAATGATATTTTTAGTACGCTGAAGTCGTAGAACCCGCCCGCCAGCCAGGCTGTGGGGTTTGGATTGGGTGGGCCATTTGGAATATTGTCGGGGCCTCGAAGCTGATCGTAGGCGACGGCAAGAAGGAGTGGACCGCTAGAATATTTGGCGCCAAGTGTCAGCGCACGCAGGTTGTTGTTAGTTTGAAATTGAGAGGCCTGATTGATCGCTAGGCATGTGCTGGAGGCGAACGGGCCGTTGTCTGCGTAGATACTGGTCAACTCGGCGGCAAATGAGTAGCCCACACCTATGGTCAAGGATTTGGTCGCCTGAGCCTGAAGCAGCAGCATGTTGCTGTAGCGTACTGTGTTCGCAGAACCAAAAGAGGCGCCAATATTTGCCTGTCCGAAGCCTTCAATGAATGGGTCGATTGGTAAAAAATAATGAGAGGCAAGGTTGATCTGACGGCCTAAATCCAATTGCCCAATATCGTTATGTTTAATGCCAACGGTTGACTGGCGCCCGAATAATCTGTCGCCTTGCTGGGCGTTTCCGTTACCGGCGTTAAAGCCATTTTCTAAAGTAAAGATCGTTTCAAAACCACCACCCATTTCATGCGTGCCGCGCATTCCAAAACGCGAGCCGCTTTGTACGCCGCTTGAAATCCCCCA
The DNA here is from genome assembly GCA_037134635.1 of Alcaligenaceae bacterium. Lineage (GTDB taxonomy): Bacteria > Pseudomonadota > Gammaproteobacteria > Burkholderiales > Burkholderiaceae_B > Zwartia. Next base: position 4,149 of record JBAXLV010000117.1, on the reverse strand, counting down.
AAATTGATTTTTTGGAATGACAGGGTCTCTTGCTTGATTGACTGTTGCATATTGAAGACCAACGTCAATGATCCCGTACAGGAAGATGGTATCTTGGGCCCATGCACTAGTGAAGTGACAGATGAGTAACAAGAAAACGACAGTGAATTTTTTCATCCAAAAAATTACGAGTGATAAATCGCCATCGTTGAGCGAATGAAGTCATTCAAGTCAAACTCACGTTCGGCGCGCGCGCGCGCACAGGAGCCCATTGAACGAAGCCGAGCAGGATCCTCAAGAATTTTCAACAAAACTTCTTTGATGGATTCTGGACTGCGCGGTGGAACAATCCAGCCTTCTTGCTCCTCACAAACGCTTTCCGGTAAGCCTCCAACCCGCGTGACAAGAACCGGAAGCCCCATCGCCATCATTTCGCGACAGGCAAACGAAAGCGCTTCTTTATAAGACAAAATAAAGCCCAAATCGCACGCACGTAGCAGGTCACGTACGTCATCGACTACGCCCGGAAAACTCACCTGAGCGCGCATGCCGCAAGCGGCTACTTTGGCGAGCTGTGACTCATTTGGCTCTTCGCCAATCATAATCACGTGAAAGCGCTCTCGTTGTTTAGGTTCAAGCAGCGACAGCGCCAGCACTAAATCATGCCAGCCTTTAGACTCACTGGTTCCGCCGGTGCTGCCCAAGATGATCTTGTCTTCGATGCCTTGCGCAAATAAGCGCGTTCTCAAGTGCATCTTTTCGTCTGAACCGATCGGGGAAAAATATTGGGTATCGACCCCATGCTTAATCGTTGATATCGGTCGCCGTTTATAGGGTGATTTCAAGAGCAGACTTTCGACATGATCACTCACAGCGATCACATGGTCAGTCGAAAAAAAAGCGCGCAAATAATGTCCAATACTATTGAGCGAGGAACAGTTATGTTTGGTATAGATTACGCGTGGCGGACGTGGCAAGCCGATTAGCGCGAGCATCACCTGCTTGTGGTCGGATGAACCGTTGACGTGTATCACATCAAATTTTTCTTTCGATATTAATTCTCGCAACGCTGCGCGTGCCGAGAACCAGGAAGACGGGCGCGTGGTAAACGACATATCAATCGCCTTAACATCCTGAATGCCCCGGGCAAGTTTAAAAAGGCGACTGGTTTGCGGGCACGCTACATACAGGTTACGCATAGTTTTCAGGGCCAACAATAGGCTCAAGATATAAGTGACGTGACCACCACCGATGCCTGGGTGAAAGTTCGTGAACAAGATATTCATCGATTTAGTCTGACGTTATAGTAGTTTTTTCTTACAAGTTTTTTGCGTAATAGCTTAGGTAGACGTCACTTCAGTCGGGCAGGCAGAGCGAGGCGACCGAAAGCTTACTACAGGTTGAATGCGAGCTGAATTTAACCTGAATGAAAACTGACCATATACTGACAAAATACTAGGCTGATTGTCACTGCTGAATTACCCTTAGAGCCTGTCGATGCTTAATTATTCTTAGCTTTATTGGTGTGCCAAGATCAGTTGGTTTAGCGGCAATGACTAAGCCCCGGTTGAACGGAGCTGTTGTGGATTCAAAATATAAGCAAAATTCAAGAAAGGGTATGATCCAACCCTAGATTTTTATACGTAGGTATCCGTTTGGCTGCGCGACCTTCCTACTATCTCAGACAGCGCTTTGGTTCTTTTTTAGTCGCTGTTTTGATTGCGTCAATGCCCATCACCATGCTGACGGATTTTGGGCGCACAAGCACGGTTTTTTATATTTTGACGGGCGTCTGCACGATCATTTGTATTGCAAAGGCGGGTGGCTTTAGTGCTGTACTGAATGATTTGATAGAGTATCGTGGGCTTGCCCTCGCACTATTTTTTGGGTTGCTAGTCATTTGCTTCGCAGCGCTGCGTGGAACCGTTAGAATCGACAACGAAATCGAACGTGCGCTGCGCTTAAGCGTTGGCACCTTTCTCATCTTGGGTGCCTGTCTGTCACTGATTCCGCAATGGTTGCGACAGGCGACTTGGGGCATGGTCATCGCGACATGGGTCGCTACGGGTTATGCCTTGTGGTATTCGTGGCCGACCTTTCGAAGTCCCCTCGAAGTGCCTCAACACAACGCGGTGTCGTACGGTAACTTGCTACTGCTGATGGCAGTGCTTGCGACGTTTTCGATTGGCTGGCGCTTGACCCGCTTTCGCAGAACAGAAGTTGCCTTGAAGGTCTTGACCATGGCGGTCGGCTTGCTTGGCTTTATCACCACCCAGACCCGAGGCGGCTGGTTGGTCGTGCCGGTTTTTATCGTGATTGGTTGGGTGCTGGTGACCGGCAAAACCAGTATCCGCAAATTATTGCTGCCCGCGTTGCTCGCAATACTGCTCTCAGGCGCTATTTCAGCTTCGAGTCCGATTTTGCGCCAGCGTATGCACGAGATGGTTACCCAAACGACCGAATGTTTTTCTAATCCACTGGCCATTTCTTCAGAGTGTGGTCGCTTACAACTATGGCACGTCTCCTGGCTGATGTTCAAAGCGAATCCGCTGTTTGGCAATGGCACTATACAAACGTTTGGACCCAGGCTCGAAGAGTACTGGCGCCAAGGAATTGTGTCAGACTTTGTTTATAGCCAAGGTTTTGGTGAACCGCATAACGATATGCTATTTAGTATGGCTAGCCATGGCGTGCTCGGGTTAGCTGCGCTGTTACTGATGTATGCTGCACCGATTTGGATCTTTACACGTCGTTTAAGTGCAAAGGTGTCGCAACCTGCTCGGGTCGCCGCGGCAATGGGCCTGGTCCTGTGCCTGGGATTTTTTGTTTTTGGCTGGACCGAACTCATGTTACGAAGCATTCGAACGATCGGTTTTTATGCAATGTCGATCGCGTGGTTACTTGCCTTATCAGATGAGCGATTTTTAGTTCGAAGTAATCGCTGAAAATTCTACCGGGACTCGTTGAATCGCACGAACAACTAACTGCCGATTATGCCTTTTAAGCCGGTATAGATAGATAAGCCGGTTGTTCCTAGGGCAACAATGGATCCGCCAAATTCTTGTAATTTTTTCATCAGAGCATACATATTCGAAGGCGATATCCGACCGTCGCTCAGGCTCGTGGCAACAACTTTTAGTAAAGGATTAATCGCGATTGCACGACGATGTCGTTGTTTCTTAGCAAACGCGACTCCTCCAAGTAGCATTCCTGTTAAAAAACTAAAAGAAATACTCGCTGCGTACTCTAATACTTCGCGCCATTCAAACATATTTTGTGGCCATACAGTAGTGTGATCAACCAAGCTCGTAATTCCACTCATCCCAATGACTGCCGAGATTGCCAGGGCAATCACGCCCAACAACCACGGAAGTAACTTCTGAGGCTCTTTTTTGAATAATAAATAACCAAAGAGTAGTGGCAGTATCATTGAGATGATCCTTAGGTAGATCATTTTCGTGTCATAGACAATCGTAATCAGTGCATGCGCTAAAAGAAGTAGGCTTAATGGTATGAGTAAGTAAATCGTGATGTCGAAACACCAATGCCGTAAGGTTTTAGGTTCGTACTGTTTTTGTTCATACTCATCCAGCAATTTTTCAAGCTCAGTGATGCGAGTTTCATATGCCTCAGAGTTTGGAATCTCTTCAATTCGCCGTTCTAATTCAGCGATCTTTGCCATCATCGGCTTAAATAAATATAAATCGCGCGCGCAGAATTTACAGACGACTGCCTCTTCTAATACGTCTGAAAGGCAATAAGGGCAGTTCATTGTTGACCGATCACCATATTGAATGTGAAGTTCGTTTCGCGCCCCTCCGTGTCTTTCACCAGGATCCGGATTGGATGGGTGCCAGGTGGCGCAGTGGCATTTGTAAACTCTATCCCATTGCTAGAAATCGTCGTTTTTAATCGAGAGGTTAAATCGACTGGCGGCGATTTTAAGTAGGTGACCTTAATCGTTGAGGGATCAATCTTCGCATCGCCTCTTGGCTCAAACTTAACCTTAAGATTGAAGGGGGCCATCGCGGGCACATCCGCTGCGGGCGATTCCAACTTTACTGCGGGGCCTCTAGAGATTCCACGCGTGGCCAAGACGCCGCTTGATGCGGGCAATGCAGCTTCTTTTTCGGTGATTAACACCTCAGCCCCTGCGAGGTGAGGTGTAAT
>JBAXLV010000116.1:0-6918 GCA_037134635.1 Alcaligenaceae bacterium | reverse complement strand
CAATGCAGCTTGATGGCGTGAATCATCAATCGCGAAAGTAAACCACACAAATCAAATGAATATTTCCTCTAGTTTTGAGGCACTAACGAAAACGAACTCCTTTGCAAAGTTGCCATCGGATTTTTATACACGTTTGCCCACCACACCACTCGATCAACCACGCTTAGTGCATGCAAGCAGTCAGGTGGCTGACCTGCTTGGCCTGTCCTCAGAGGCGTTCAAGACACAGGCGTTTCTAGATGTGGTCAGTGGCACGAATTCGATGCCTGGCGGCGAGACGCTCGCTGCGGTGTATAGCGGGCATCAGTTCGGCGTGTGGGCCGGCCAGCTCGGGGATGGTCGCGCGCATTTGTTGGGTGAGATTCAAGGGCCGGCGGGTACGTTTGAACTCCAACTGAAGGGTGCGGGGATGACTCCGTACTCGCGTATGGGCGATGGTCGTGCGGTATTGCGTTCGTCGGTCCGCGAATATCTCGCTAGTCACGCGATGCAGGGCTTAGGGATTCCATCGACCCGCGCTTTAGCGCTGGTTGCAGCAAGAAATCCCGTTATGCGCGAAACCGTAGAAACTGCAGCAGTGGTGGCTCGAGTGGCGCCAAGTTTTGTGCGCTTTGGTTCCTTTGAACACTGGGCCGCCCGCAAACGGCCGGAATTATTGCGGACATTGGCTGACTATGTGATTGATCGGTTTTATCCCGAATGCCGTCAAAATAAGAGCGCGGCAACGATAGCTGACTACGAACCCTATGTTCAGCTCTTACGATCAGTGGTTCAACGAACCGCAGCGCTCATGGCAGATTGGCAAGTCGTTGGTTTTTGTCACGGGGTGATGAACACTGACAATATGTCCATCTTGGGGCTGACACTCGATTATGGCCCATACGGCTTCATGGACGGTTTCGATGCGAAGCATATTTGTAACCACACTGACAGCGGTGGACGTTACGCTTGGCATGCGCAGCCTGCCGTCGCGCACTGGAATCTTTATCAACTTGCCAACAGTCTCTACGAAATCGTGCCAGATGCCGCGCCCTTGAAGGCTGCACTAGATGAATTCGAACCGACTTTCTTGGCCGCGATGCAAACGCGGATGAGTCAAAAACTTGGCTTAGGTGTCTGGCAAGCAGGCGACGAGACGCTCATTGACGATCTCTGGAGTTTGATGCAGGCGAGTCATGCTGACTTTAGCTTGACTTTCCGCCAGCTGGCCTACGCTCCCGGGTTGACGCAGGCTCCTGCGCGTCAGGTCGAGTTCGATCTTGGCGGAACCGTCAATGCGCACTTGAAGCCCTTCGTCGACCTGTTTATTGACCCGAGCGCGGCTCAAGCGTGGCTGGCACGTTATCGCACCCGGTTGGGCATTGAGACGCTTGAAAATTGGCAAGGTCGGGTCCAAGGTATGCTGGCAGTTAATCCCCTGTACGTACTGCGTAATCACATCGCTCAGCAAGCGATTGAGGCAGCCCAACAAGGCGACTTTACTGAGATCGAGCGTCAACTGCTCCTCCTGGCTGATCCTTACGTGGCTCAACTCGGTCAAGAGGCTTATGCCTCAGCCCCGCCGCCCGGCGCCCCGCACTTAGAGGTTAGTTGCTCGTCCTGATGCAATAATGTGGTTTTAATGTTTGCTAAGCCCTTGTTGAAGTTAAATTTTTGGGTCCTTGACGCTCATGTCTGGTAATACGCTCGGTACGTTGTTCTGTGTCACAAACTTTGGCGAATCTCATGGCCCCGCGATCGGCTGTGTGGTCGACGGGTGTCCGCCAGGATTGTCGCTGTCTGAACTGGATATTCAAGTGGAACTTGATCGCCGTCGTCCCGGAACATCTCGACATGTTACGCAGCGCCAAGAGGCAGATCAGGTCGAAATTTTGTCTGGTGTGTATGAGGGAAAGACAACGGGTACGCCCATCGCGCTGTTGATTCGCAACGTCGATGCCCGCAGCAAAGATTACAGTGCCATTGCAGATACCTTTAGGCCTGGTCACGCCGATTTCACATACTTTAGTAAATATGGGGAACGCGATCCTCGGGGCGGTGGTCGTTCGTCTGCGCGCCTCACTGCCCCGACTGTTGCGGCTGGCGCGATCGCAAAAAAATGGCTTGCAGAACAATTTGGCGTGACTGTTCGAGGCTACATGAGCCAGCTTGGCCCAATTACAATGCCTTTTACGAGTTGGGAACACGTTCCAAATAACCCGTTTTACGCTGCAAATGACACTAGTACGCCTGAACTCGAGGCTTACATGGATCAACTGCGCCGCGATGGCGATTCGGTGGGGGCTCGAATCGAGGTGGTTGCTGAGGGCCTACCCGCTGGGTGGGGTGAGCCCATTTACGATCGTTTAGATGCCGACATTGCCCATGCCATGATGGGTTTAAATGCGGTCAAAGGCGTAGAAATCGGTGCGGGCTTTAAAAGCATTGAACAACGCGGTTCAGAACATGGCGACGAAATCACGCCAGACGGGTTTTTGACCAACAACGCTGGTGGGGTTTTAGGTGGCATTTCTACCGGACAACCGATTACGGTTAGCTTAGCCATCAAACCGACTTCAAGCATTCGGACTGAGCGGCGCTCAATCAACCGTGCAGGTGAACCCGTGATGGTGCAGACACTTGGGCGCCACGATCCCTGCGTTGGGATACGGGCGACCCCCATTGCAGAGGCGCTGCTCGCACTTATTTTGATTGATCATGCTTTGCGCCATCGAGCGCAGTGCGGCTAGGGCTCAGTGCCGCTATGGCATAATCAAGGGCTACCCTTTTACAACGTGTGTTTGGCAGATCCAGCGTCATGAAAAAAACTCTATACGACAAGCTTTGGGACGCCCATGTGGTTCACGAAGAACCTGATGGCACCGCAATTCTTTATATCGACCGTCACTTGCTACACGAGGTCACGAGCCCGCAGGCTTTTGAAGGCCTTGATTTAGCCGGGCGACCATTGTGGCGCTTAAATGCCAATTTGGCGGTGGCCGATCACAATGTTCCTACCGTTGCGCGTGATCGCGCGCAGGGCATCACTGATCCAGTCTCTAAATTGCAGGTCGATACGCTCGATGCAAATTGCGTGAAGCACAATGTTATTGAGTTTCGGATGAACGATTTGCGTCAGGGCATCGTCCATGTGATCGGCCCTGAGCAAGGTGCCACCTTGCCAGGCATGACGGTTGTCTGCGGTGATTCGCATACCAGTACTCATGGTTCCTTTGGCGCCTTGGCCTTTGGGATAGGCACCTCAGAAGTCGAGCATGTCATGGCCACGCAAACCTTGCAGGCTAAAAAGAATAAAAATATGCTGGTTCGCGTCGAAGGGACGCTGCCAGTGGGCTGCACGGCAAAAGATGTCATTTTGTATGTGATTGGTCAAATTGGCACTGCTGGTGGCACAGGTCACGCGATTGAATTTGCGGGCAGCACCATTCGCGGCCTCTCCATGGAAGGCCGGATGACGCTGTGTAATATGGCCATCGAGGCTGGCGCGCGTTCGGGCATGGTCGCTGTCGACCAAAAAACGATTGATTACTGCGTTGGTCGTCCGTTTGCGCCAAGTGGTGCGCTATGGGATTCGGCAGTCGCTTACTGGAAGACCTTACACTCGGATGAAGGCGCATTCTTTGATCGCGTTGTCGACATTGATGCGCGTCAAATTGTGCCTCAGGTTACTTGGGGAACCTCGCCTGAGATGGTATTGCCCGTGACAGGTCGCGTACCTGACCCTGATCGCGAAAAAGATGATATGCGTCGTGAAAGCATGGAACGTGCGTTGGTGTACATGGGCTTGAAGCCAAATACGCTAATCGAGGATATCAAGATCGATCGAGTATTTATCGGTTCTTGTACCAACTCGCGTATTGAAGATCTGCGCGCTGCTGCAGTCGTTGCGCGCGGCCGTCGCGTGGCCAGCAACGTTCGTCAGGCCTTAGTCGTAGCCGGTTCAGGTTTAGTCAAAGCGCAAGCCGAACGCGAAGGGCTGGACAAAATTTTTATCGAGGCTGGCTTCGAGTGGCGCGAGCCCGGCTGTTCGATGTGCCTGGCCATGAATGCCGACCGTATTGAGCCCGGTGAGCGTTGTGCCTCGACCTCGAACCGTAACTTCGAAGGACGCCAAGGGCAGGGTGGTCGCACCCATCTTGTGAGTCCGGCAATGGCGGCCGCTGCCGCTGTTTCTGGTCATTTCGTTGACGTACGTAACCTCCGGTAAAAAACATGGATTCTTTCACCATACATCAGGGATTGGTCGCTCCGCTTGATCGCGAAAACGTCGATACCGATTTGATCATTCCCAAGCAGTTTCTGAAGTCGATCAAGCGCACGGGCTTTGGCCCCAACCTGTTTGACGAGGTCCGTTATTTGGATCACGGCGAGCCTGGTATGGACAACTCAAAAAGGCCACTGAACCCTGAGTTCATTTTGAATCACTCGCGGTATCAAGGCGCGTCAATTTTGTTGGGCCGTAAAAATTTTGGTTGTGGTTCGAGCCGCGAACACGCACCCTGGGCCTTGGCTCAATATGGCTTTCGGGCAGTGATTGCACCGTCTTTTGCCGATATCTTTTTTAATAACAGCTATAAGACCGGTTTTTTACCGATCGTGTTATCCGAACTTCAGATTTCGCGTCTGTTTGATGAGGTGCGTGGTTTTGTGGGCTACAAGCTCACCATCGATCTTGAAAAGCAAGTTGTCATTGCACCTGACGGGCGGACAATGGATTTTGAGATCACTGCCCATCGCAAGTACTGCATGGTCAATGGCTTGGATGAAATTGGGTTGACGTTGCGTCATGCCGACAAGATTCGAACCTACGAGGCTGAGCGACTAGCTCGTCATCCCTGGTTAGATGTTCAACCGATCGGCACACGTTAATTTATCTAGATGTCGGGCCGGTTTACCGGCCCATTATTTTTGGACGATGGCAACATGACACAAAAAATTGCAGTACTACCAGGCGACGGAATTGGCTCAGAGATCATTGAGCAAGCCGTTCGGGTTCTGAAGTCGTTGAGCTTACCCTTAGAGATTGAACACGCCCCAGTTGGCGGTACTGCGTATGACCTACACGGGCATCCCTTACCACCCGCGACCTTAAAACTTGCTCAAGAATCCAATGCGGTTTTATTTGGTGCGGTCGGTGACTGGAAATACGACAAGCTGCCACGTGAGCATCGCCCTGAACAAGCTATCTTAGGTTTGCGTAAAGCACTTGGTTTGTTTGCAAATTTTCGCCCAGCGATTTTGTATCCAGAACTCGCCAACGCCTCCTCGCTCAAACCTGAAGTGGTGTCTGGTTTAGATATTTTGATTCTGCGTGAATTAACCGGAGACATTTACTTTGGTTCGCCGCGTGGCGTGCGTGAAGCACCCGATGGCCCGTTCGCTGGTTCGCGCGAAGGCTTTGACACAATGCGTTATGCCGAGCCCGAGATTCGTCGCATTGCGCATTTGGGGTTTCAAGCCGCACAAAAACGCCAACGCCGTCTGTGCAGCGTTGACAAGGCCAACGTGCTCGAGACCTCTCAACTGTGGCGCGATATCGTGACCGAAGTGGGTAAAGAATACCCAGACGTTACGTTGTCACACATGTACGTTGACAATGCAGCCATGCAATTAGTGCGCGCGCCTCGCGATTTTGATGTGATTGTGACTGGCAATTTATTTGGCGATATCTTGTCGGATGAAGCTTCGATGCTGACCGGCTCAATCGGTATGTTGCCTTCAGCCTCTTTAAACGCTTCAGGACAAGGGCTGTACGAGCCGAGTCACGGTTCGGCGCCCGACATCGCAGGTAAAGGAGTTGCGAATCCGTTGGCAACTATTTTGTCAGCTGCCATGATGTTGCGTTATTCATTAAATCAGCCGGCCTATGCAGACCGAATTGAACAAGCTGTACGTAAAGTGCTGCAACAAGGTTTACGAACTGCTGATATCTTTGAGGCGGGCATGACAAAGGTTGGTACCTCAGCAATGGGTGATGCCGTTTTAAAGGCCTTGGCTTGAGGCCGCATTAACCGCTGAACTTGGTGTTAAAATTTTTATAAGTGTAAGTAATTAAACGATTTTTGGTTTTTTGAGATGAAACAAACTGTAGGTTTGGTGGGCTGGCGCGGCATGGTGGGCTCAGTGCTCATGCAACGCATGCGTGATGAGGGTGATTTTTCTTTAATCGACCCTGTGTTTTTCTCGACCAGCAATGCGGGTGGGCGCGCGCCTGATTGGGCGGGTGCAACTGCGTTGCAAAATGCGTTCGATATTGAAGCGCTTAAAAAACTGCCCATTATCGTGACCGCTCAGGGCGGGGACTACACCGCCGAGGTTTATCCCAAACTACGTGCTGCGGGCTGGGCTGGAATGTGGATCGATGCGGCAAGCACTCTGCGCATGAAAGACCACGCAATTATCGTGCTCGATCCCGTTAATCGCGGTGTGGTCGATGCTGCGCTCAAACGTGGCGTAAAAGATTTTATTGGTGGCAACTGCACGGTGAGTTGCATGATGATGGGCTTAGCAGGTCTGTTTAAGCATGATTTGGTTGAATGGATGACCAGTATGACGTATCAGGCCGCCTCGGGTGGTGGTGCGCAACACATGCGTGAATTATTGACTCTGTTTGGTTTAATTCATGCTGAGGTCAACGCAAAACTAGCTGATCCGGCGTCTGCGATTCTTGATATTGATCGTTCGGTTTTGGCGCTTCAACAAGGCGGGTTACTGCCCACTGAGCAGTTTGGTGTGCCGCTGGCTGGAAACCTGATTCCCTGGATCGATAAAGATCTAGGGAACGGAATGTCCCGCGAAGAGTGGAAAGGCGAAGCCGAGACCAATAAAATCTTAGGCCGAGGTGAGGGTTTCGGATCCACGCCGATTCCGATCGATGGGTTGTGTGTGCGAATTGGAGCAAAGCGCTGCCACAGTCAG
>JBAXLV010000115.1:0-6971 GCA_037134635.1 Alcaligenaceae bacterium | reverse complement strand
CCCTGCGCAGTTTGCTAGAACTGCGCGAGCCTTTATACCGTGAAGTGGCCGATATTGTGGTCGATACCGGTTCAATTTCGGTGCCACAATTAGTCACACAGTTGATTGAACGCTTGAAGCAGATCGATAAAACAATTGACCAACAGGCGCAGCGTCATCCCGAAAACTCTTCAGAAAGTATGCGGGCAGATTTCACTGCGAGTCATCCACCAGAGAACAAACCATGCACACCGTAGATGTCGCGACCCCAGGCGGGCATTATCCTATTCGCATTGCGCCCGGGCGTCTTGAGGCTCTTGCGCAAACGATCCCCGCAGATGCGACCTCGATTGTTTTAATGACGAACCCAGTGATTCAGGCACTGATGGGTGAACGTGTCACCCAGGTGCTTGCGCAAACGGGCAAGCGCGTGGTGCCCGTGTTATTGCCAGATGGCGAAGCCTACAAAAGTTTAGAAACGCTCAATGTCATTTTTGATGCGATGTTAGGCGCACAACTTGATCGACGCACCGTGATCGTGGCGTTAGGGGGTGGCGTGATTGGCGACATGGCCGGATTTGCGGCCGCGGTGTATCAGCGAGGAGTACGTTTTGTGCAAGTGCCCACCACGCTTTTATCGCAAGTGGATTCTTCGGTGGGCGGCAAAACCGCGGTGAATCATCCATTAGGCAAAAACATGATTGGCGCTTTTTATCAGCCAATTGCTGTTGAGATCGATACCAGTGTGCTCAACACCTTACCCGATCGTGAAATGTCTGCAGGCCTGGCCGAAGTGATCAAGTACGGCTTGATTCTTGACCCAGAATTTTTTGAGTGGTGTGAAAAAAATGTAGGCGGCTTGCGTTCGCGCGATCCTGAGCTGCTTGCCCTGGCGATTCGTCGCTCATGCGAATTTAAAGCTTGGGTCGTTTCGAAAGACGAACGCGAAACCGGCCTGCGCGCGATCTTGAATTTAGGCCACACCTTTGGTCATGCCATTGAGGCGGGTCTGGGGTATGGCGAGTGGTTGCATGGTGAAGCCGTTGGTTGCGGTTTGATTATGGCGGCCGACTTGTCAGCTGAGCTATTTGGTTTTTCGCAAAGCGATGTGCAACGTGTGCGTGCATTAGTGCGCGCGATTGGCTGCCCGGTGCTTGGGCCACGCCTTGGCGGTGTCGAGCACTGGATGCAATTGATGCGCGGCGATAAAAAGACAGAAGCCGGCGAAATCAATTTTATTTTGATGCCAAAAATTGGCGAAACCATTCGTCGTACCGCGCCCGCCGAGGCCGTGGCGCGTGTGATCTTACGCAATACCGCCTAGGGCAAAGCGTTTACACATCATGACAATACTCGCCGCGTATGCCTCGCACACTGAACAGAGCCGCGGTCGCCGTTATCAAGAGCCGGGCCCGTCTAACCGTAGCGAGTTTCAGCGTGATCGCGATCGTATTGTGCACGCGACCGCGTTTAGACGACTTGAATATAAAACACAGGTGTTTATTAATCACGAGGGCGATCTTTTTCGTAATCGCTTAACGCATTCGCTTGAAGTCGCACAAATCGCACGCGTGTTAGCCCGAAGTTTGCGTTTAAACGAAGACCTAACCGAAGCGATCGCGTTGGCGCACGATTTGGGCCACACCCCCTTTGGTCACGCGGGCCAAGACGAGCTCAATGCGTGTATGCGTGAGTTTGCCCCGGATGCTGGTGGGTTTGAACATAACTTGCAAAGCCTGCGGGTGGTGGATGAACTTGAAGAACGCTATGCGGCGTTCAATGGATTGAATCTGTGTTTCGAGACCCGCGAAGGTATTTTGAAGCATTGCTCATTGACGCACGCTAAGCGTTTGGGCGAGGTGGGCCAGCGTTTTATTGATCGTACGCAACCCTCGCTCGAGGCGCAGCTGGCGAACTTAGCCGATGAAATCGCCTACAACAACCACGACATTGATGATGGACTGCGCTCAGGCTTGCTAACGCTTGAGCAGATGCAAACCGTGCCGATTTTTGCGCGCCATTATGCCCAGGTGCTCAAGGCTTGGCCAGAGGTGGCAACGCGCCGCCTCGTGTCAGAAACGATCCGCAGCATGATTAACACCTTGATCACGGATGTGACTAACACGACCTCTGCGCGGCTGGCGCAGGCGAATCCTAGCAATGCGCAAGCTGCACGGCAGTGCGGCCCGCTGGTCGCTTTTTCAGCTGAAGTCAGGCACGAGGCTGATGTGTTAAAAAAATTCTTGTTTGAAAATTTGTATCGCCACTACCAGGTGATACGCATGACGAATAAGGCGCGTCGAATTGTTCGTGAATTATTTGGCGCGTTTGTGCAAGAGCCGCGTTTGTTACCGCCTGATTACTGGCACGATGATAAAACGGTTCAGGTACGCGCAATTTCAGATTACATTGCAGGGATGACCGATCGCTATGCGATTCGCGAACATCATCGTTTGTTTCGGATGGAAGAGCAGTTAGACTGAAGCTTGGCTTTTGCCAAGTGGATTAAGTGTCAGGAGGGCAACATGAAACAATCAATTGATCACTTTATACCGCTGCACATGCGCGCCGCGCTCATCGCTTTAGCGGCTGTTGTCTTAACGGGCGTCACCGCGTGTTCACAGCGTGCAGCACCCATCGGCAACTCAGGTAATACTGCGGCCGAAAGTGGCCCTGTGGCAATGGCCATCCCTATTGCTGCGCCAACTGATTTCTCGAGCGCCTCGGTCGCGCCTGCGTCCGAGCCGGCTGAGCAAGTGCGCCCTGCACCTTTTTCAACGCCAGCCCCTGAACCCACTACCAGTCAAATGGGTTCGGCGGTGGTGGTGAGTGGTGGCGCGCCTAACCTAGGCGAGCTCAAGCTTTCGCTGGTGCAAAGCTGCACGCCAACGCGTTCGGGCAATACCTGCAATCTTGTTTTTATTGAGGCGCGTGCAGGACAAGATGCGGCCGCATTGACGCGTGATTATTTCAGTCGGACCGGAGGCGAGGCCACGCCTAGAACAACCGTCGAAAGTCAGTGCTCGCCTGGCTGGGTCGCCTCGGTGGTTTCGCAGCAAGGCTCCGTGCAGGGCGGGGGCATGTTGCGCGCGTATGCGGCGGTGTGTGGCCATCCTAATGCCGTGAGTGCGTTGACAGCGGCTTTTAATATCTGCGATAGCCGTACGCAAGGGGGTTGCCGCCAGTCGAACCGCGTCAATGTTTTATGGGGGCGTTGGTCGGCGGATCAGCCAGGCGCGGGTACGGGCCAACCGGGTAAGCCGCTTGAGGCCTCGGGCTTGGCAAGTGGACAGCGCTGCGAGTCAGGCCTCCCGCTGTTGGAATCGGTACAGTGTGGCAGTAACGCGGCGTCGCAATTGCGCTTTTTTGGCCTACCTTAGCGGCGTTGTAAGACGCGCCCCAGGTAATGCCCGGTATGGCTTGCCGGCGTCGCTGCAATCAGTTCGGGTGTGCCTTGCGCCACGATGTTGCCGCCGCCGTCTCCCCCTTCTGGGCCTAGATCGATCACCCAGTCGGCCGTTTTGATCACATCAAGATTGTGCTCAATGACGACCACGGTATTGCCGGCCTCGACCAGTTGATTCAGTACTTCAAGCAATAGGGCGATATCCTGAAAATGCAGCCCTGTCGTGGGTTCATCCAGAATATAAAGCGTGCGACCGGTACTGCGGCGCGAGAGTTCAAGCGACAACTTGACGCGCTGCGCTTCACCACCTGACAGCGTCGTGGCGCTTTGCCCCAAACGGATATAAGACAGGCCAACATCCATCAAGGTTTGTAGTTTGCGTGCAATGGCAGGCACGGCTTCAAAATACACCAGCGCTTGTTCGACAGTCAGCTCGAGCACCTCGGTGATGTTGCGTCCGCGATAGCGGATCTCAAGCGTTTCGCGGTTGTAGCGTTTGCCGACACATACATCGCAGGGCACATACATGTCTGGCAAAAAGTGCATCTCAACCTTCACCACACCATCGCCCTGACAGGCTTCGCAGCGGCCGCCCTTGACGTTAAAGCTAAACCGTCCCGGGTCGTAGCCACGGGTGCGCGCTTCGGGCGTGCCGGCAAACAATTCTCGAATCGGGGTGAACAGACCGGTGTAGGTGGCGGGGTTGCTGCGCGGGGTGCGACCGATGGGGCTTTGGTCGACACTGATGATTTTGTCAAAGTGCTCAAGGCCCGTGAGGCCGCTGTACGGTGCGGGGTCGGATTGCGCGTGATGCAAGGCGCGCGACATCACCACAGCGAGGGTATCGTTAATCAGTGTGGATTTGCCCGAACCTGAGACCCCAGTGACACAGACAAACTTACCAGAGGGAATCCGCAGCTCAACAGACTTTAAATTATTGCCACGACACCCAGTGAGTGACAGCCAGGTTTGTTCTTCAGTGAAGGGGCGACGTTTTGGGATGGCAATCGCCATCGCGCCACTCATGTACTGCCCCGTCACAGAGTTGGGGTTTTGTTCGATTTGTGCGGGCGTGCCTTGCGCAACGATTTGCCCGCCGTGCTCGCCTGCGCCCGGGCCCATGTCAACCACCCAGTCTGCTTGCCGAATCATGTCCTCGTCGTGCTCAACCACGATTACGCTATTGCCCAAGTCACGCAAGTGATGCAGGGTGGCGATCAGGCGATCGTTGTCGCGTTGATGAAGCCCGATCGAGGGTTCGTCCAAGACATACATCACGCCGGTAAGCCCCGAGCCAATTTGACTGGCGAGCCGAATGCGCTGGGC
Source organism: Alcaligenaceae bacterium (assembly GCA_037134635.1). GTDB lineage: Bacteria > Pseudomonadota > Gammaproteobacteria > Burkholderiales > Burkholderiaceae_B > Zwartia. The sequence continues at coordinate 2,260 of JBAXLV010000115.1, read as the reverse complement.
TTCACCCCCCGAAATCGTATCCGCGCTGCGATCAAGCGATAAATAATTTAGGCCGACGTTATTTAAAAAGCTTAAACGCGCTTCGATTTCGCGCACGATGCGCTGGGCGATTTCTTGTCGAGCGCCGGTTAAGCGTAAGTCTTGAAACCACTTTAGACATTGCGAAAGCGGTTGAGCCTCAACCTCATAAATCGCGAGGCCTTGCTCTTGCCATTGTTGCGCTTCGGGTGTGCCCAAGAGCTGCTTTGGAGGCGCAATGATTTCAGACCCAATGCGCACATGACGTGCCTCGGCACGCAAGCGTGAACCTTGGCAATCGGGGCAGATTTGTACGGCGCGATATTTGCCAAGCTCTTCGCGAACCGCAGCTGAGTCGGTTTCTTTCCAGCGACGTTCAAGGTTTGGAATCACGCCTTCAAAGGGGTGGCGTTTGACGCTGCTGCGACCTTTTTCATTCAGATAAAAAAATGGCAGCTCAACCTCACCCGAGCCACGCAGCACAATCTGCCGAATTTCTTCAGGTAGGGCGTCCCAACTTGTTTCAAGATCAAACTCATAATGGGTGGCCAGGCTTGAAAGCATTGAAAAGGTAAAGGCATTGCGTTTGTCCCAACCGCGAATCGCCCCCGAGCCTAAACTCAGTTCAGGAAACGCCACCACGCGCTTTGGATCAAAAAACCCCACATGGCCCAAACCATCGCAGCCACTACAGGCGCCGACCGGGTTGTTAAAGCTAAACAACCGTGGCTCAAGTTCGGGCAAGCTGTGGCTGCACACGGGACAGGCATAGCGACTCGAAAACAAGTGTTCTTCGTTGGTGTCCATGTCGAGTGCAACGACCCGCCCCTGCGCAAGTGTCAGGGCCGTTTCAAAACTTTCGGCCAGGCGTTGTTTACTTTCAGGTTTGATACGTAAGCGATCAATCACCACATCGATGTTGTGTTTTTCGTTTTTGTTGAGCTCGGGCATGCTGTCCAGGTCAACCATCTCGCCGTCGACGCGTACCCGCACAAAGCCCTGTGCCTGCAAACTGGCGCACTCATCTTCAAAGCTGCCTTTTCGCGTGCGCACCATCGGCGCCAAAATCGCCAGGCGTCGCTCGGCGGGCCAGGCCAACACGCTATCAACCATCTGACTGACGTTTTGAGCCGCCAGTGGCAGGCCGTGCGAGGGGCAATAGGGGGTGCCTACGCGTGCATAGAGCAAGCGCAAGTAGTCATGGATTTCAGTAATCGTGCCCACGGTTGAGCGAGGATTGTGGCCTGCCGCCTTTTGTTCAATCGAAATCGCGGGCGATAAGCCTTCAATCAGGTCGACGTCAGGCTTATCCATCAATTGCAAAAACTGACGGGCGTAGGCAGACAAACTCTCAACATAGCGCCGCTGCCCTTCGGCATACAGCGTGTCAAAGGCCAGCGAAGATTTGCCCGAACCCGAGAGCCCTGTGACCACCACCAGTTTGTGGCGAGGCAGGTCAAGCGACACGTTTTTGAGGTTATGAGTGCGTGCACCCCGAATACGAATTTCTTCCATGTGGCCTGTGCTGTGTTGTGTATTTCAGTTGCCGCTGCGTTTGCGCAAGGCAACTTGGTACTATAACGCCCTGACGTGACGATCGCGTACCCGCTCACCACTTTGAAGCAAGAGTTTGATGTCTGCCACCCAGTCGCTGTCTTTAACCCCTACCGAGCGCCGCGCCAGTTTTGCGCTTGCGGGATTGTTCGCAGCACGGATGCTTGGGTTGTTTTTGCTCTTGCCAGTGTTTTCGGTGGCGGCGCTTGGGATTCCAGGTGGGGATGATCCGGCCCGGGTCGGCCTGGCCTTGGGCATGTATGGCCTGACCCAAGCCTGTATGCAAATCCCGTTTGGCCTGGCCTCAGATCGCTGGGGTCGGCGCCCCGTGGTGCTGGCCGGTTTATTTTTATTTGTGCTGGGCAGTGTGGTTTGCGCGCTGTCTCACGATATTTTCTGGATCACGATTGGGCGGGCGATTCAAGGCTCAGGCGCGATTTCGGCAGCCGTCACCGCCTGGTTGGCGGACGCCACCCGACCCGAGGTTCGCACTCGCGCGATGGCCATGGTGGGGGCCTCGATTGGCCTTTCGTTTGGTTTGGCACTGGTGCTGGCACCGCTGATTGTGGGGGTGGGTGGTTTACCCGGCTTGTTCTGGAGCATTGCTTTACTTGGGGTGGTGTGTCTGGCCGTTGCCCGCTTTGTCGTGCCCGTCGTGCCACGTCCGGCCAAGGTAGAAAAACCCGCT
>JBAXLV010000114.1:0-6978 GCA_037134635.1 Alcaligenaceae bacterium | reverse complement strand
CGTCTGCCTGCCTGTCATCGTTGAACGCCACGCCCCACTAGAGTTTCATCGCTGGACACCTGGCACCACGCTGACCGCTCAAGGCTTTGCCGGGATGGAGCCCCCGCGTCAACAGGCATTGATTCCCGACATTGTGCTCGTGCCCACACTCGGATTTACAACAAAGGCAGCTCGACTTGGGTACGGTGGCGGTTACTACGACCGCAGTCTGGCGGCCTTGCACCACGCAGGCAAAAAACCGCTGAAGATTGGCATTGCCTGGCAGCAGGGTCTATTGGCTCAAGCCAGCAATTCAAGCGATCAAGCCTTCACGCCCCAAGCGCATGACGTCATTCTTGACGCGATCGCAACCCCTATAGGTTGGGTTCCCGCGGCGCCCTCACTTGCGGTCGTCTGAGCCAAATCAACGAAACATCGCTTAGGTCATCGATTGATCGATCAAGCATGGACTACACTTGACGCAGTTGACTGATATGTACACGGAGATTTCGATGGCCTTTACCAAAACTATCCGCAGTGTCATGCTTGCCGCGGGCTTTGCCTGCGCAGCTTTTACCGGCTTAGCCTGCGCTCAAACCTATCCGACACGACCCGTCTCGCTGATTGTGCCCTTTGCGGCCGGCGGACCCACCGACGTGTTGGCGCGCACCTTAGCGGTGTCGATGGCCAAAAGTCTCGGTCAAACAGTCGTCGTTGAAAATCGTCTAGGTGCAGGTGGCACGGTCGCCTCAAACGCTGTCGCCAAAGCTGCGCCCGATGGCTACACGCTTTTCATTCACCACAACGGCATGGCCACAGCCCCTACGCTTTATCGCAAACTGCCCTTCAATGCGCTAACTGACTTCACATATATTAGCTTGGTCGCCGACGTGCCCATGACCTTGCTAGGCAGCAAAAATTTTCCACCGAACACCATGCCTGAGTTCATCAAGTACGCAAAAGAAAAAGGCGACAAAATCAACTTGGCCAACGCAGGCTTAGGCGCAGTATCGCAACTATGCGGCACGCTGTTACAACAAGCCTTGGGTGTTGGGTTTACAGCGATTCCATATTCGGGTACTGGTCCTGCAATGACAGCGCTCTTGGGTGGTCAGCTTGATATTCTGTGCGACCAAACCACGCAAACCTTACCGCAAATTAAAGGTAATACCGTCAAGCTTTATGGCGTGACCTCGGCCGAGCGTTTGTCATACCTGCCCGACACCCCCACCTTGCGTGAAAGCGGTTTAAAAGACTTTGAAATCGTCGTGTGGCATGGCATTTACGGCCCCAAACGGATGGCACCTGACGTTGTCACCAAGGTGAACAAAGCCGTACAAGACGCGCTTAAAGACCCGGCCGTGATTCAAAAAGCAGGCGATCTCGGTGCGGTCATCGTACCCGAAGCCAAGCAAACACCTGCAGCGCTACAGGCTTGGCTTAAGTCAGAAATTGACAAGTGGGCGCCTTTGCTGAAGGCTGCAAATCAATACGCTGACTAATATTCTGGCTCGCGCAATAAAAAAAACGGCCTTCTTGTTTGAAGGCCGTTTTACTTCACGTACGCATCAATGTCGGATCAGGTTAATCAACCAAGCCGCGCCAAATCGCAAGTGTTGCCTCAGCGTTATTCAAGGTATAAAAATGCAAGCCTGGCACGTCATTATCTAGCAAGGTCTCGCACAAATCAGTCACCACGTCAGCACCAAAGGCACGAATCGACTCTTTGTCATCGCCCATTTCAGCCAGACGCAAACGAATCCAGCGCGGCACTTCAGCACCGCACATTTCTGAAAACCGCATTAATTGCGTGTAGTTGGTGATGGGCATAATGCCCGGCACAATCGGGATATCGACACCTTTGGCTTGCACTCGATCGACAAAATCAAAATAGGAGTCTGCATTAAAAAAATACTGCGTGATTGCACTATCAGCGCCCGCTTTGACCTTTGCCACAAAGTGCGCAAGATCACGCTCAGGCCCCGCCGCCTGCGGATGCATCTCAGGATAAGCGGCCACTTCAATATGAAACCAGTCTCCCGTTTCTTGGCGAATCAATTCAACCAAATCACAGGCATGACGTAAGGCGCCGGCCGAGTCGATGCCCATTCCTGAAGGCATGTCACCGCGCAACGCAACGATTCGACGCACGCCCTCTTGGCGATAAACCTGCAACAATGCTTTGAGTTCGTCGCGGCTTGAGCCGATACAAGAAAGATGCGGCGCCGCATCGCGCCCCATATCTCGTAACACGCGCACTGTATCCAAGGTGCCGTCGCGCGTTGAACCACCCGCGCCAAACGTCACGCTGCAGTAATGCGGGTCGATCACCAACATTTTCTTGGCGCCATCAATCAGCCGCTGCTTTGCAGCGTCATCGCGAGGCGGAAAAAACTCTAGGCTAAAAGCCGTGCTGACTTGCGTAGTCATTTGTTATTGATCAAATTTGTCAAGAAACCAGAAATCAAGCTATATAACAACGCGCCTCCCAAGGCCCACCAAAATCCGTTGACCTGAAAGCCCTTCAAAATTGAACCCGCCAACCAAAACATCAACGCGTTGACGACAAACAAAAACAAACCAACCGTCACAATCGTGATCGGCAGGGTCAACAAAACGAATAAAGGCTTGACCAGCATATTGATCAAGCCCAGCACCAACGCCGCCCACATTGCCGACCAAAAGCTTGCCACAACAATGCCTGGCAAGACATAGGCAACCACTAATAGGGCTACCGCATTCAGTATCCAAACAAGTAATAAAGTCATGGCAAGCTCCGATGATTGAAATCACAAACTAGGTTAACGGCCCTACCCAAAATGTGGGTAAGGCCGACCGTGCGGAAAATCAATAGCGGTACTGTTCGCCTTTGTAAGGGCCTTCTTGCTTCACGCTGATATAAGCCGCTTGCTGTGGTGTCAATGTTGACAAGTGTGCGCCGATTTTTGCAAGATGCAAACGAGCCACTTTTTCATCAAGATGCTTGGGCAACACATAGACCTGACCTGAAGTGTACTGTTCGTTACGGCTAAACAGTTCGATCTGCGCCATCGTTTGATTGGTAAACGATGATGACATCACAAACGATGGATGGCCAGTACCGCAACCCAAGTTCACCAAACGACCTTTTGCCAACAAGATAATACGCTTGCCGTCTGGGAAAATCACATGGTCAACCTGTGGCTTGATTTCTTCCCACTTCAGGTTTTCGATACCAACGACATCGATTTCGTTATCGAAGTGACCGATGTTACAAACGATTGCCTGATCTTTCATGCGGTCCATGTGGGCACGCGTGATGACGTTATAGTTGCCCGTGGCAGTCACGAAGATGTCAGCCTTGTCGGCAGCCTCTTCCATGGTGACCACTTTAAAGCCTTCCATCGCCGCTTGCAGTGCGCAGATCGGATCAATTTCAGTGACCCAAACTTGAGCGCGCAAAGCTGCCAAGGCTTGAGCTGAGCCCTTGCCCACGTCGCCGTAGCCTGCCACCACTGCGACTTTACCGGCGATCATGACATCGGTTGCACGCTTAATCGCGTCAACCAACGACTCACGGCAGCCATAGAGATTGTCAAACTTTGACTTGGTAACTGAATCATTGACGTTAATCGCAGCAAAGGCGAGCTCGCCTTTCTTTGACATGTTATACAGACGCAACACGCCAGTGGTGGTTTCTTCAGTCACGCCTTTTATCTGGGCTAAACGGGTTGAGTACCATTTTGGATCACGCTTGATCGTTGCCTTGATCGCAGCAAACAACACCACTTCTTCTTCAGACGATGGGTTGTTGAGCACCGACAAATCTGACTCAGCCTTAGTGCCCAGATGCAGTAGAAGTGTGGCATCGCCACCGTCATCCAAAATCATGTTGGCTTGGTGGTCGCCTGGCCATTCAAAAATCTTGTGGGTGTATTCCCAGTACTCAACCAAGGTTTCGCCTTTTTTAGCAAACACTGGCGTGCCAACTGCTGCGATGGCTGCTGCGGCATGATCTTGGGTTGAAAAAATATTGCACGACGCCCAACGTACCTCAGCACCAAGTGCTTGCAGTGTTTCGATGAGCACAGCCGTTTGAATCGTCATGTGCAAGCTGCCTGTAATACGGGCACCTTTCAACGGCTTGGTTTTGCTGAACTCTTCGCGCGTGGCCATCAAGCCAGGCATTTCGGTTTCAGCGATCTGGATTTCGCGGCGCCCCCACTCTGCAAGTGAAAGGTCGGCAACGTAGAAGTCAGTAAATTTTTTGTGTGTAGCAACAGTCATGGCGAGAAGGGCTCCGGTGAGCCTGCTCAGCAATGCGATGTTGGGGTGAAATTGAGCACCACCGCAATCGCTGTCTGGCAGGATTGGGTGAGCGCCGTTAAAGTTGGCAAAATGACCAACGGTAACGTGAAAGCTAATGAGCCTGGCGAATCGGCAAACTGCAGCGGACTCGTCGCAACGCTCCTCAAAAGCACAGAGATTGTAACGCGTTTATTTTGCACTTGCAGCAAAATGTTGTGGCACAACTGGTTGAACCGGTGGGGCTTTAGGTTTCAAAAAGCCCGACCGTTCAGGAATGCTTAACTTAGTTGGTGTACTTGGTCACGTACACGGCTGCCGCAAACAGACTTGGCAACAAGCCTGCTAACAGCGCCATAATGCGCCATGTTAGCTTGCTCATTTCGCTGTGTAACGCTGTTTCGACCCTGGCAATTGAGGCCGACATGCGAGTTTCGAGGCAGGCCAAATCCTCGCGCGTGGCGAGGGTTGGGATGATAGCTTCTAAGCGAGTGAGTCGTGTTTCCATGCCTAAATTTTAAAGGGCGTGCGGGCTCATTTGCAATACGTATTTCTCGTTTAGCGTGTAACCAAATGTTAGCCCTTCGGTGGCAAATGCAACGCCACGATGTCGTTGGCTGGGTCACCATGAAATGGGTAACGCGCCCGCACCAGTGGATCATGCCCGGGCACGATATGCTGGGGCGAATCCGCTGCGTCACGCAAAATGCCATAGCCCTCGAGCATTTCACCTAGATGAAACACAATCGGAAACGGCGAGGGTTTTTCCATGTTTTCGTAGTAATGGCTGGCGTCTGAGGCCAGTACGACCCAACCGCGCGCGGTGTGCACGCGTAGCGATTGCAGGCCCTTTGTGTGGCCACCAATTTTGATCAGTTCAATACCCTCGTAAAGGGTCTCACGTCCGTTATGAAACACCACGCGATCCGCATACACGCGACGAACTAGATTCACCACATCTTCGATATCGTAGGCGTGTCTGAACAAGCCTTGGCACATGTGTCGTCCACAGGCGTAATCCACTTCACCGTCTTGAATATGAAATCGCGCATTAGGTAACAAGCTGATATTGCCCGCATGGTCGTAATGCAAATGGGTAATCACAACGTCCTGGACATCTTCGGGCGCCACGCCCAAGAGCGCGAGCGAACCGACTGGGCAACGCGTCAGGTTTCGGCCGCGCTGCTTGGCTTGCTCGGCATTAAAGCCCGTGTCGACCATAATCGTTCTGCCATCACCTTTAATCAACCACACGAAATAATCCATTGGCATCGGCTCATCATGCGGGTCGTGGGTAATGAAGTTTTCGCGACGCGTACGTTTGGGCATGGTGGCGTAACGCAGTGCAAAAATTTCGTAATTAGGTATTGTCATGATGTCTCCAGAGACTATTTTTAATTGCTTTGAGGATCATTCTGGGAGTTGCTAGCCGTCCTTGTCAAGCGAGTTTTGACGCGCCTCGCTTGACAGGGGTAAAGCCAAACACAGACAATCAGGCTCTATTGAATCCACTTTTTAAAAGGCACGTCAAAGATGAGCGCTCAACCCACCATTGGTTTTATCGGTGTAGGTAGCATGGGATGGCCCATGGCCGCGTTATTGCACAAAGCTGGCTACCCCCTTCAAATTGTTGACGCTTCGGCCGAACGTGCCCAGGCCTTTTGCAAAGAGATTGGTGGCACGGTTGCTGCGTCTAATCGTGCGCTAGCCGCAGCGTCAGACATCATCATCACGATTTTGCCAACCAGCGCCATTGTTGACGCGGTGCTCAGCGGCCCCGACGGTGTGTTGGCGGGTCTGCGCCCGGATGCGGTCATCGTTGAAATGAGCTCGGGTGTACCCACAATCACCCGTGCGCTAGCTGAGAAGGTCGCGGCCGCCAAAGGTCATTTGGTTGACGCCCCCGTGTCTGGCGGCGTGCCACGCGCAAAAACGGGCGAACTGGCCATTATGTTTGGCGGCAGCGCGGCGTTGCTCGAGCGTGTGCGTCCGGTCTTGTCCTGTATGGGCACTTCGATTACGCCTACGGGGGATGTTGGTTCGGCGCATGCGATGAAAGCGCTCAACAATCTGGTCTCGGCGGGTGGCTTTTTAATTGGGGTCGAAGCGTTACTGATTGGCAAGCGTTTTGGTTTGGATCCGGCTGCAATGGTTGATGTGTTGAACTCTTCAACGGGGATGAACAACTCAACGCAGAAAAAATTCAAGCAGTTTGTGCTGTCGGGTCAGTACAACGCGGGCTTTGGTTTGGATTTGATGGTAAAGGACTTAAGCATTGCGTTGGGCATTGGTAAGGACACGAATACGCCTACGCCGTTTGCGGCATTATGTCGTGATCTTTGGGCGGCTTCGGCGGCAATGCTCGGACCTGGGCAGGATCATACTGCGGTGGCTAAAATGTCTGAGAAGCTTGCTGGGACTGTTTTGTCTGATAAGTGATTGCTTACATTAAGCTTGGGCTGTTTCTTTGCTTGCGCACGGTCAGACTCTACGCACCTAAATTGTGCTGAGCAAATTTAGGTGCCTCCGATCTGACCTTGGGGTTGGGGCTGACTGAGGTTTTGGGCGGGTTTTGGGATGGGGGCTGGGCTTCGATTTCTATGTCGTGCCGGGGCGTCTGGGGTAGCCTTCTGCTCTTATTCTGACCCAGACGGCTTGTTTTTCTGCGTCGTCCATGAAGACCCAGTTCGACACTTCCATGACGGTGCGTCCGCA
>JBAXLV010000113.1:0-7020 GCA_037134635.1 Alcaligenaceae bacterium | reverse complement strand
CAGGTGTTGAGAGGTAAATAAAAAAAGAAAGATAGTAAAAAAATATTTAGCAAACAGAGAAGACAATAGCGTAAAGCGCAAAACCGTCAAATATTATTAATTATCAATAGGTTATGTTTAATCGGCGGAAGCGTAGAAATGAACGAACTAACGAAATAGGCTTTTTATACAAACTATCCACAGGATATTAACAAGTTAGCCACAGAGTTATTCTAATAAAACTGAGTCATAGAAATACTTATCCAGCCCTATCCCCAGGAAATACAGAGTTATACAAAGGTTGTACCGTGGTTATCCCCAGAGTTATTAACAAGCTTGTTTCACGTGAAACATCTTAGGCGAGTGGGCCGCGTTCAATTAATTCCCTTAACTGTTTCACGTGAAACATTGGCTTAATTAGAAACGACGGGTCTATAATCCATCCCCCAAGCTTATCTAATGTATTTCGAAAAATGAATCATCCAACCGTATTTGATGTTCTTGTTGTCGGTGGTGGACATGCCGGCACCGAGGCTGCGTTGGCGGCAGCACGTAGTGGAGCAAAAACACTCTTGCTGACACACAGTCTTGAGACGCTTGGACAAATGTCATGTAACCCCTCCATTGGGGGAATTGGCAAGGGTCACCTCGTCAAAGAAATCGATGCACTTGGTGGCGCAATGGCGATTGCTACCGATGAGGCCGGGATACAGTTTCGAATTTTAAATGCGTCGAAGGGGCCAGCGGTCCGAGCGACCCGCGCGCAAGCCGATCGTGTTCTATATAGACAAGCGATTCGAGGCCGATTAGAAAACCAGCCGAACCTATGGCTTTTTCAACAGGCGGTAGACGATTTAGTCCTTGAGGGCGATCGTGTCGTAGCGGCGGTGACGCAGTCAGGCATTTCTTTTAGAACAAAGGCCGTCGTATTAACTGCCGGTACGTTTCTAAATGGATTAATACACATTGGATTAGAAAATTACTCTGCTGGACGAGCTGGAGATCCTTCAGCAACCTCGCTTGGAAACCGTCTGCGAGAACTTAAACTTCCCCAAGGTAGATTAAAAACAGGAACGCCACCCCGTATTGATGGGCGCTCTATCAATTATGCGGCAATAAGTGAGCAGCCTGGCGACTTAGATCCGATACCGGTTTTTTCATATCTAGGTCATCAAGCACTGCATCCCCGCCAGGTTTCTTGCTGGGTCACCCATACAAACGCAAAAACACATGAAATTATTCGCGGCGGGCTCGATCGATCTCCGATGTATAGCGGTGTTATTGAGGGAGTTGGACCAAGATATTGTCCCTCAATAGAAGATAAGGTTCATCGCTTTGCGGATAAAGACGCACATCAGATTTTTCTTGAGCCAGAAGGCCTATCAACGAACGAGATTTATCCTAATGGCGTTTCAACCAGTTTGCCCTTTGATATTCAATTAGCATTGATACGCTCAATGGCAGGTCTCGAAAACGCTCATATTGTTCGACCAGGTTACGCCATTGAGTACGACTATTTTGATCCTCGCGAATTAAAAGCAACACTTGAAACCAAAAGTATTCGTGGATTATTTTTTGCAGGCCAAATTAACGGCACCACAGGATATGAAGAGGCGGCCGCCCAAGGGTTGATTGCGGGAATTAATGCTGCCCGAACGGCTCGCGAAGAAAGTCCGTTTATCCTTCGCCGCGATCAAGCATATATGGGAGTATTGATTGATGACTTAATTACTAAGGGCGTGACTGAGCCCTATCGGATGTTTACTTCGCGGGCCGAATATCGATTGAGCTTACGGGAAGACAACGCCGATTGGCGTCTGACTGAAAAAGGCCGAGAGTTTGGTTTGGTCGACGACGCTCGGTGGACACACTTTGTAAAGAAACGCGAAATCGTTGAACAAGAGATCGCCAGATTGCGTTCGACCTGGATCAATCCGCGGATGCTCGACCCTATTGTGGCGCTTGAAACCTTAGGTAAAGAAATAGAGCGCGAGTACTTACTATCTGATTTGCTTAAGCGCCCCAACGTTTCATACCAATCCTTAATGAGTATGCCCTTGTACCCAGGGGTTGAGTTACCCGCAGGTTTGCCAGCAGGCGATGAGGCTGAGCAAGTCCAGATACAGATCAAATACGAAGGCTACATCACACGTCAACAGGGCGAAGTTGATCGCCACCAGGCCCAAGAGTCGCTCGCAATCCCACCAGATCTCGATTTCAGTACCGTCACCAGTTTGTCCTTTGAAGTTCGGCAAAAACTGAAAACGCATCGGCCAGAAACTGTTGGCCAAGCCTCGCGCATCTCTGGTGTGACCCCCGCCGCGATTTCGTTACTGCTGATTCATCTCAAACGATATCAGTATGGCAAGGCCGCATAACGTGGTGGCAACACTATCTAACCCCGAGCACTTAGCAAACGAACGGCTTGATCGGGCGCTGAGTGCGTTCGAACTGATCACGACAGCGGGACAGAAGGCAGCATTGCTTGAATACCTCGCGCAATTGTTACGTTGGAATAAAACCTACAACCTCACCGCAATTCGAGATCCCGCGCAGGCGCTGACACAGCACATCTTTGACAGTCTCTCGGTCGTGGCGCCAATTCAACGAAGCCAGGCGTTTCGATCCGCTCAGGTGTCGCGCCTAATAGATGTTGGTTCAGGCGGCGGACTCCCTGGCGTCGTACTTGCAATTATGATCCCAGGTGCACGGGTTATTTGTGTAGATGCCGTTGAAAAAAAAACCACCTTTGTTCGCCAAATGGCTGGTGTTTTAACGCTTAAAAACTTAACTGCCCGGCACGCGCGCATAGAAACACTTGAACCACTGGACGCCACCCTAGTAATCTCACGCGCTTTCGCAACGCTTCAGGACTTTGCCCAACTGGCTGGTCAGCACGTCTGCCTTGGGGGCGCGTTAGTGGCAATGAAAGGCAAGCCTCCAACCGATGAAATACCCACTCTTGAGTCCCTCACGCCCTGGACGATCCAGCGGGTCGAGTCTCTGATTGTTCCCGAGCTTTCTGCCCAGCGTTGTCTGGTCTGGATGCAACGGAAAGGAACCTAATGAACATACCCGTCCCTCCGATCGCTGCCCGCGTTTTCTGCATCGCAAACCAAAAAGGCGGCGTTGGCAAAACAACAACAGCAATTAATCTTGCTGCAGCCCTCGCTAAACTTAAACAACGTGTGCTACTCATTGATCTCGACCCACAAGGCAACTCAACAATGGGTAGCGGGATAGATAAAAGTAATCTTGCCCATAATTTGTATCAAGTGCTGATTGGGGAGGCGACCATACAAGAAGCGCTCGTTTCGTCTGACAGCGGTGGCTATGATGTGCTGCCGGCCAATCGCGAGCTTTCTGGCGCTGAGATTGACTTGGTTGGCATGGATGAGCGCGAGCTGCAGCTTAAGCACGCACTTGCAAAAGTCGAGCTTCAATATGATTTTGTACTGATTGACTGCCCGCCAACGCTGTCGTTGTTAACACTGAATGGCCTCGCTTCTGCCCATGGCGTCATTATTCCGATGCAGTGCGAATACTTTGCACTTGAGGGCTTATCAGACCTGGTTAATACAATTAAGCGCGTTCATCGAAACATTAACCCCGAGCTCAGTCTGATTGGTCTGTTGCGAGTCATGTATGACCCGCGCGTCACGTTGCAACAACAGGTCTCGGCTCAACTCGAGGCGCACTTTGGCGACAAGGTTTTTAAAACGGTTGTTCCGCGCAATGTTCGACTTGCTGAGGCACCCAGCCATGGTATGCCTGGTGTTGTGTATGACCCGAGCTCACGTGGCGCCCAAGCCTATATCGCGTTTGGCGCCGAAGTGATCGAGCGTTCGCGCCCCACTCAAATATAAAACGAAGGTGCGCAACGTAAGACCTGCGCACGTTACATAAAGGAATCACGATGGTCAGTAAAAAACCTAAGGGTCTAGGCCGTGGACTCGATGCTTTACTTGGCGCAGACGCGCCCAGTCTAGGCCAGTTGGGCCAAGCGACGTCGTCAACAACCACACCCAATACCTTGCTGGTGTCGCAACTACAGGCCGGAAAATACCAGCCCCGAACACGAATGGACGAAGGTGCATTGGCGGAGTTAGCCGAATCAATTCGCGCGCAAGGCATTATGCAACCAATTTTGGTTCGCCCAATTAATGCAGCAAAAGGCCAGTATGAAATTATCGCTGGCGAACGGCGCTTTCGCGCAGCGCAATTAGCGGGCTTAAACGAAGTACCCGTTTTGGTGAAGGATGTTGCGGATGAGCATGCCGCAGCAATGGCCTTAATCGAAAATATTCAGCGTGAGGATCTGAACCCTCTTGAAGAAGCACAAGGCGTTAAAAGGCTGATCGACGAGTTTGGTTTAACGCACGAACAAGCGGCGACCGCGATCGGACGCTCACGCTCTGCAACAAGCAATTTGTTACGCCTGCTTAACTTGGCGGCTCCCGTGCAAACCATGCTTTTGGCCGGTGATATTGATATGGGCCATGCGCGCGCGTTATTGGCGGTTGATGCTGCGGTTCAAATCCAATTGGCCAATCAAATCATTGCCAAAAGATTGTCTGTGCGTGATGCCGAGGCACTTGTTACCCGCACAACAAAAGAGCCCATTAATAAAACGGCGACCCAAGTAAAAGGGATATCACGCGATGTGATTCGCCTTGAAGAAGCATTATCCGACCAGCTTGGAACTAAAGTGACGCTGAAGGTTGCTAGCAAAGGTCGAGGGCAATTGATCATTGATTTTCATGGCTGGGATCATTGTTCGGCATTAATTGAAAAGTTAAATCTAAAAGAAGAAATAGACGCCTGAGGTAGTGAACCATGACGACAAAGACCTATAAGTACGTTGCGCCTAAAACACTAAAGCAGTGGCTGCATGACCAACAAGAAATTGCGTTAATCGATGTGCGCGAGCATGGTCAATATGGCGAAGAACATCTCTTCTATGTGGTGTCTGCGCCCTACAGCAAACTCGAGAGCGAAGTACAACGGTTGGTTCCTCGCAAGAATGTACGTTTAGTGCTCGTGGGCGATGATGAGAATCTTCTCACCGAGCGGGCTGCGCAACGACTTGAGGGCTGCGGCTTTACAAACATTCATTTGTTAGAGGGCGGTATTCCCGCCTGGAAGAACGCAGGCTATGAAGTTTTTGCCGGCGTGAATTTGCCGAGCAAGGCATTTGGTGAATTGGCTGAACATGCGTTCAACACGCCGCGTATTACGGCGCAAGCGCTCAATAAAAAAATAACAGATCAAGAAGACCTGATTATTCTCGACGGACGCCCGTTTACCGAATACCGAAAAATGAGTATCCCTACTGCGACCTGCTGCCCGAATGGTGAGCTTGCCTTGCGCATTGATGAGCTTGTTACTCGACCAGAAACTACGATCGTGATTAATTGCGCGGGACGCACCCGCAGTATTATTGGCGCCCAAACACTGATCAATCTTGGCATCAAAAATAAAATTCTGGCTCTCGAAAATGGTACCCAGGGTTGGTATTTGGCGGATCTACAGCTTGATCATGGCGCAACTCGCAAATACCCAGAGCAAGTTAACCCGCAAAACCTGTCTTCGCAACAAACGCGTGCGAAGGCGCTGGCCCAGAAACACCAGGTTGCATTTGTAAATGGCGCCACGGTTGAGTCGTGGTTAAGTGACAGCACACGCACAACATTTTTGTGTGATGTACGATCGCCAGAAGAGTTTTCACGCGGCACTGTGCTTCACGCACAAAACACACCCGGCGGTCAGCTCGTACAGGCAACCGATCAATTTGTTGGTGTACGAGGTGCCCGACTCGTCATGTTCGACGACGAAGGTGTTCGAGCAGCTGCGATGGCCTCTTGGTTGGCGATGATGGGTTGGGAGGTTGCCGTTTTAACGGATGCTTTTACACATCAGTGGACGCCTACGCTGAAGCAAACAAACACGCTTGCAGGTGATCGCACCACACAGTGGACGCCAATTACCGCCGAACAAGTAAAGGTGGCGCAAACTCAGGGTGCGCGAGTCATCGATGTGCGCGCAAGTACAAAATATCGTCAGGCGCATATACAAGAGTCGGTCTGGTCGATACGGCCACAACTACACCGAGTACCAGCACTAAGCGGCGCACGTATTGTGTTAATTGCGGACGATGCGATGGTTGCGCATCTTGCGGCACTTGAGCTTGAGCAAGCCGACGTTGCACAAATACAAATCAATATGGATTGCGCAGCAACCTGGCAAGCTGCTGGGCTGAACGTTGTCGCAACGCCCGATCTGCCGACCGATCAAGACAGCATTGATTATTTATTTTTTGTTCATGACCGACACGATGGAAATCGCGCAGCGGCACAACGATATCTAGATTGGGAAGTCAATTTGCTTAATCAAATTGACGAACAAGAGCGCAGTAGCTACCGATTGCCTCATTAATAAAACCAGCACAAAAAGGAGCAACGCATGCGCGAGAAACGATTTTTTCTGATGGATTTGAAGCAGGTCTTAATTGGTGCAATATGGTTGTTATGCGTCGGCCCTGCGGCGAGCCAAGTATTGGCCCCACTGGCGGACTTTCCAAAACAAGCCTTGACGATCATTTCGCCCTTTCCGCCTGGTGGTGGCAATGATAGTCTTGCCCGATTATTAGCGGCAGAACTTGCGCCGATTGTGGGCCAACCCGTTGTCGTTGAAAATAAAGCCGGTGCAGGCGGCAATCTTGGCACAGCCTACGCGGCACGTTCGAAGGCGGATGGCTACACGTTGCTGATGTCGCAAACGAGCATCATTGCCGTGAATCCCGTGATGTACGAAAACGCGGGCTTTGTTCCCCAGACGGACTTCGAGCCCCTTTCTCAGCTGACAAACTCATCAGTCGTGTTTATTGTGCGCGCGCAGAGCCCCTATCAAACTTTGACGGATTATCTCGCTGCAGCTAAAGCGCGTCCCGCCGCGATTAACTTTGCGACACCAGGTAATGGGACGCTTTCGCACTTGACGACGGTGCGACTATCCAGACAAGTCGACGTACAACTCACGCAT
>JBAXLV010000112.1:0-7050 GCA_037134635.1 Alcaligenaceae bacterium | reverse complement strand
CGGGCTCATCAACGGGCAACGCAGTTGACCTGTACGACTTCACTGATCTGACCAAGCTCATGGGATTTGAAGAGGTGTGGGAATTTGACAAACGTCATGCCGACTAAAAATAAGTCAAAATTAACCACATGGTTTGCACAACATCAACAAGGCGCAAGCGATAAAATACGTTAGTTCGTTGTTTTGATCACTAGGCACTTTTATTTTTTAGGATACAGCCATGAAAACCACACGTCGCCAATTCATGATTTATTCAGCAGCTGGTTTGGCTAGCTTGCCCCTTGCACAGCAGGCTAATGCGCAAGCCCTTATTGCAGAAACCGATCCGCAGGCCGTCGCGCTAGGCTATAAAGCTGTCGCCACGGCTGTCGACAAGGCAAAATTTCCAAAATATGCAGATGGTCAAATTTGCGGCAACTGCCAGCTCTACGCAAGCAAGTCCCCTGAAGCCGGTACCTGTGCTATTTTTCCAGGTAAGCTGGTTGCTGCAGCCGCCTGGTGCAACGCTTACGTCAAAAAAGCTTAAGCATCTCGGTCTTAAAAAAAACCGCTGCATTTGCAGCGGTTTTTTTTGCTCGCCATACCGCGCGATCACGACTTACTGGGCAACCACCCGCGCTTCGGTACCTGAGCCTTCAATGTAAACCTTTTGACCAACACGCAAATCGCTCGTTGGCTGAGTCACCGTCACTAAAACGCCACTACTCGTGCGCACAAAGATTTGTTGACCGGCCACAGGCTTGTCGTAGTGTTTTTGAATTTCATTACCACCCACCGCACCACCGACTGCGCCTAGCACCATCGCCACGGCTTTGCCCGTACCTGATCCTATCAATGCCCCAACGCCTAAACCACCCAAGGCGCCGATCACCGCGCCAACGCCAGTTTCGTGATTATTCGCGATTTGCGTTGCACTGATTTGTTGAATCACACCAGAGCGGATTTCGAGCGGGGCACTAGGCGTGACAGGGGCACACGCCACCAACCCCAAGGCTACGACGGCACTCAGCACAACTGTGGCAATTCGCTTTAACATCTTGGATCTCCGGTAAATGGCCTGCCTGGATCAAACGATACAGACAAACGAATTGTACTTCCAAGTTATGATTTGGCTGTTATTACTCAAAAAATTTGCCAAAGGATTTGTATGAAAAAACAACTCGCTCTACTTTGCCTGGCCATCGCTAGCGCAACATGCGCTGCACAGCAAGCACCTGTCGCTTCAACCACCACCGAAAAATTCGTCGGTCTATGCGCCAATACATCTGATAGTGCTGCGCAAAATTTTTGCCACGGCTTCGGTCAAGGTGTCTATGAGACCTACCTGATTTCGCGCCATCCAAAAACGGCACCAAACTTTGTATGCGCGCAAAATTCAACGCTGACCCGTCAACAACATATTGACAACTTTATGAAGTGGTCAGAGAGCCGCCCTCAGTTCAAGCAAGCCTCGGCCGCAGACACGATCTTGCGCTATTTGGGCGAAACATTTCCCTGCAAACCCTAAAGACATTAAGGGTTTTATGTACAACGTCTGACCTCGTTACACTTCAAGGATTGATAATGAAAAAAATCTTACTGGTTTTACCCGTTTGCGCAGCGCTCACACTTAGCGGCTGTTCAAACATGAGCAATACTCAACAGCGCACGCTCTCGGCAGGTGCAATCGGTGCGGCGGCGGGTGCGGGCATTGCCATGATCGCAGATGGCAACCCAATTTGGGGCGCCTTAGGCGGTGCGGCCGTTGGTGCAATTGGCACTTACGTTTACGACAAAAATCAAAAGCCAAAGTCTAACTAAGACGTTTGACTGCAGGTTGATTTTTCCAGCGGCGATGCATCCACCACCACTGCTCTGGATGTCTGACAATTGCCAATTCAAGAGCCTGATTGAACGCGCGCGTATTTCGCTTGATTTCACTACCAACGTCGTCATCTACGATTGGCGTGAGTGGGGGTAAAAAGCGCAACACGTGCGTGCCATCGGGTTCACGCCAAGCTGATGCCGGCAGCACCGGTGCACCAGTGGCCAGGGCGATCAAGGCCATACTTTTATACGTTCCCGCCGAGTAACCAAAAAACTCAACCTCAATACCTTCAGGTCGCCGGGCATATTGATCAAACGGAAACACCACTGCATCGCCGCGTTCAAGCGTCTCAACAATCTCTTCGAGAGAACCACGACGACCCACCACACCAAAGCCTGCTTTTTTAAAGCGATTAGTCAGAAAATCACTCAGCCACTTGGGCTTAATTGGTCGTCGCAAAAAATGAATATGCCCCTTAACTTGGGGAAAGTGTTCAATTCCAGCAATGGTCGAGACTTCAAAATTACCAAAGTGCCCAGTCAAGATTAGAGCGCCCTTACCCGCCTCAAAAGCCTCGATGATGTGGGTCACGCCTTCGACTCGAACACGATCTTTTTTTTGTTGCTCTGAAAGAAATCTGAATAGCAATAATTCTTTGAGCAACTTAAGCAAATGACCGTAATGCGCCTGCGCTAGCAACATTATTTGTTGTTGGCTGACCTGTGCACCGTAGACTCGATTTAAGTTTTCAAGAATCACCGAGCGTCGATACGGCAACCAACGATATGCAAATCGTCCACCTCGGCTGGGCTCAATCGCTTTAGGGACGCGCAGGGCCACTGCCGTCGCAGAAACTGGTGTGTGTGTCAGCGATAGTTTGATCTCGGCCACCAAATGCAAACCCAGCACAATCTCGGCCGCAGCGCTAACCGCCACATGCGGTGCCCCATAGGTATCGCGCACCACCGAGAAGTCCATTGCCGTAATTATGTTGAGAGCAGTCTCGCGTGGAAAGAGCTTTAGGCAAGCCTCTTTAGCCGCAAAGCGTGCAGCAAGACTGGCGAGCCGAACAGTACCCTCGCCCGCATCAATAAGCTCTTGCGCTGAAAAAAGCTTTTCAAGATCGCCAGGCAGGGCCTCAACCAGTCGAGCCATACGCGCAATTTCAACCGTATCAACTGCACAGCCATCGGGCAAAGAATCTTCGCGAGGAGGCAGCCCCGTCACGCTATTGAATCGCGCGTAACAACACGGCGCCGTTGGTGCCCGCAAACCCACGACACAAGACCAGCACCACATCGCTACGTGGCGCACGCGTTTGCGAAGATACATTCAAACCCGCGCACGAATCGGCCAACTGCTCAAGATTCGCGATCCCCGGCACCACGTTGCGCCGACAAGCTTCAAGGCCGACCGTAACGTCTAATAACCCCGAAGCGGCAAACAAGTGGCCCACCGACCATTTAAAGCCTGTAACGGGTGGCATATCAGTACCGAAGACCCTTAGCAACGCTGCAGTTTCTGAGGCATCGGATTCTTGCGTTCCATTGCCATGCGCCACAATCATGCCGACGTCGGCTGGCTTGAGCTGTGCATCCGCCAAGGCCAATTCAATCGCACGACTTAACCCATCACCATCCGCACGAATAGAAAACAAACCTTCGCCCTCAGACGCATCACCACCGCCTAGATACTCGCCTAGTACCGTCGCACCACGTGCCTGTGCAGACGCTTCAGTTTCAAGTATCAGCGCTGCAGCGCCTTCACCTAGCAAACAAACATCGTGACGTTGGTCAAACGGGCGCAAAGTGTCTTTGCTAATTAACCCAACGCGCTCAAGATACAACAGGGTTTGCGGCTCGATGGGCGCATCATGCCCAACCGCCACAACACGCTGAGCGTCGCCCTCTCGCAATGCCCAAGCGCTTTCAATCACCGACAAAATGCCGCTAGAAGTATGGTTCGTGATACAGCCGTTTGGGCCCTTGAGCTGGTGGCGAATACTGATATGGCACAACACGTTATTCGGCAGCGACTTCAGCAGCCACATCGGATTGACCATGTTCGACAACTCGCGCCCGAACCCATTGAGATCGTTTTTAGTTTCGGCCATCAAGGGGAAAAAGTCGTAATTCACTTCAAAAGCGCCCCCTCCCGAGCCTACGTAGCAACCAGTTTGATCTGCGTACTGAGCTGCAGTGACCTCATCCAGAGTGTCACGCCAAGCGGGCAAACCCGCTTGCTCGATCGCTTGACCACCCGCGTAAATGCCAAAGACATCAGAACGACGCACAAGTTTGAGCAGTTTGCGATCGCCCAGCAACTTGCCACCGTTGTAATCAGGCACTTCGGCCGCAAGATGACCTTGATAGTGCTCAGCGTTGAAGCTTGTGATCGGGACGATGGTCGAGCGCCCTGCCAATAAGGTGTCCACAATACTTCCGGGATTGGTCCCTGCACCGCAAATAGCACCATTTCCTGTAATGACGATTCGGCTCATGATGATCACCGTCCAGAGGCGACAAGTGCCGCCGTTTCTTCAGGATGCCGAAAGGCCAGGCAACTGTTGCTGCCCCCGAACCCGAGTGAGTTTGAAATGGCCATGCCAATGCGTTGTTCACGCGGCACGTCGCGCACAATGTTCACGTCGCAATCGGGATCGAGTTGTTGCAAGTTTGCGTTGGGCGGCATCAAACTATCGCGAATGGCCAACGCGCACAATCCCGCTTCAACCGCGCCCGCCGCTGCGATGAGATGGCCCGTCACACTTTTTGTTGAACTGACGCCAACACTTTGGACGCGCCCTGCAAAGACCGCGTTGACTGCGGCACATTCACTGCGATCATTCATTGGTGTAGACGTACCGTGCGCATTCAAATAGTCGATATCGGCAATACCGGCTCCTGCATCAGCAATGGCGCGACGCATTGACTGAATCGGACCATCGCCAGAGGGATGAGAATCTGTAATGCGATAAGACGAGAGTGAATTGCCATCGCCCGCTAACTCAGCGTAAATCGTTGCGCCACGTTGAACAGCAGAGTTCCATTCTTCGAGCACTAAAAATCCAGCGCCTTCGCCCAACACAAAACCGTTACGGGTCAGATCAAATGGACGACTGGCGCGCTCAGGGTGATCGTTATCAGCCGACACCGCAGACAGCAAACAAAAGCCCGACAACCCAACCGGCGAGATCATGGAGTCAAAGCCACCTGTCAGAACGCGATCGGCCAAGCCGCGACGAATCAAGCGCATGGCCGTACCGATGGCCTGCCCCCCTGAGGCGCAGGCGGTATGTACTGTCGACGCGTAACCACGGATACCAAAGCGGCGTAACAACAAAGAGATGCCCGCGGTCGACAAGCTACGGCTAAAAACCATCACGTCGTTAGCGATCGGTTCATTGAGCAAGGCACCCGCAACAAATTCGCCGTCAGGGGCTGCGGCGCTTTGCATGGCGGCGATCTCTTGATGCGCGATCGTCATCATGCCAGCACCCACGACACAACCCCAGCGGGCTGCATCTTGTGCTGTGGGGCGCACACCCGCGTCAGCGATTGCCTGATCAGCTGCGCCTAAGGCAAACCGATGCGCACGACTGGCGTACTTCAGCAATTTACGATCGTCGATCGGCGGCAAGTCATCAAAGCCCTTCACCTCAGCGGCGATGCGCGTTGAGAATCCTGAGGCATCAAAAATCGTAATCGGGCCCGCACAACTGCGCGCCGTTTTGATTCGAGCCCAGGTTGAAGCTGTGTCAAGGCCGGCCGGGGTTACCAGGCCAATTCCTGTGATCGCAACGCGACGTCGTGTGGTCATGCAATTTCTCCGGGTGCAAAATACATCTTGGCACCAGCGATGGTTTTACCCTCAGCCTGCGCGGTCACCTTGACCAGGTAGGGCTCAAGATCTTCGGAACTCGGCGCAACCAGCTGTGCCGATAAGACCAGTGTCGCACCGGGTGCCGTGAACGCACGAACTTTGACATTGGTGATACGCGTTAAACGCTGCGCGACGTCGCCGGCGGCGAGCGCCACAACACGCATCGCTAACTGTAACTGAGCGTTCAGCATCAAGGTTGCTGGAAATACAGGACGGCGCGGAAAGTGATCTTCAAAAAAAGCAGCCTGCGCGGGCACCGCCAATTGTGCTTGAAGGTGCTGCAGTGTCGATTCAGGTAAATCAGTGAGGGCGGGCTGCGCGACGCCGGCAAAGGCGCCGGGGGCACGTCCGGTCGTACTGAGCTGAGCGAAATCAGCGGCCAAAGCAGTGGGGTCATCAAACTCACCGATGTCGAGCATCGAACCAACCGTATCGGCTAACTCAAGCACCACCTGCCCTCTCACGAGCGCGTGGCCTCTGTACACAATTGACTCGGCGTCACACGACTCGATATCTACAATGAGTTCAAGCATATCGCCTGGTCGCGGCATTGAAAAAATCTTGGTATCGCCCGCCAGTGCGGCAACTGGGCGATGGCTAAATCCCACGTTCGACATCGCCACCCAGGCTGCAAGTTGGCCTAAGGCTTCTGCCACCAAACTGGCCGGAAAGAGCTCAATACTTGCAGGGATCGTATAGACGCCACATACCCGCGTCACACCTTGAATTTGAGTAATTCGGTCAACAAAGGAAAAAGCAGCAAAGCGACCAGTTGGCGCGGCCGCAGTGGCCCGCGCCGTACTCACGACCATCAGCCAGCGGCTTGTGAAGCGCGCTGGGCACGAATCACGAGCTTGCAGAAGGTTTCGGGCGTGTACAACCGCGCGATGTGATCTACACGCATCGGTAACTTAAAGCGCGACTCGTCGATTTCAGACAGATATTCGCGCAACCGAGCCACACCTTTATCGGTCAGGACTCCGCCTTGTTCGAAGTCGGCCACAGGCATGTCTCCACGCACATCTTCAATGATTTTTCCGCGCGGCACTTTAATTTTGAAGGCGCGCTCAAGGCGAAACACCATATCAAGAAAATCGATGGATTCGGCATCAAGACCCTCGATCAGGGAAACGTCGAGTTTGATGTCATCTACGTCGCAGCCGAGAGCATCGGCCATCGTTTTTTGAACGGTGGGGAACACCACCATAATTTCTTCTTTCGAGATGACTGCTTCAGCCATAATTAACTCCTAGTATGAGGTAAGCGCGCGTCATTTTAACCCAAGTATAGGGAAATCCCGCCTAGACCCGCCACCATCAATCACGGTTTTTAGGTCAAAAACTCAGGCCATCTTAAATCCC
>JBAXLV010000111.1:0-7050 GCA_037134635.1 Alcaligenaceae bacterium | reverse complement strand
CTGTTTTGGCACGCGAGATTAAAGGTGAATACCTCAGATTACTGCCCGACGAAGAGGCTACCTTATATAAAAAATGTAAAGAATTAGGGCTCTGGGCGTTAGATGGCCCAGAAGAACTTGGTGGCGCCAATCTGCCTGCAACAACCTGGATGGCCTTGAACGAAGAGCTCGGGCGCACGGTGACACCTTTTGTGTTCCCGCCTGACTCCCCCAATATGCATATGCTGTTGGCGGTTGGTACACCCGAGCAAAAAAAGAAATATCTTGAGCCCTATGCTGCAGGAATCGCTAAGTCTGCCATCGCGATTTCAGAACCCAACGCAGGAGGTGATCCATCAGGCATGATCACGCGTGCAGAAAAAGTCGGTGACGAGTGGGTGATCAATGGTCGAAAAATCTGGGTCAGTAAAGTACCTGCCGCTGATTTTGTGATTGTGATGGCACGTGTCGGGGGTGGCAAACGTCACGAAGGGATTACAGCCTTTATTGTTGAAAAAGATACGCCAGGTTTTGAAATTTTGCGTGAAATTCCGATGCTTGCCGGACACCGTACTTACGAACTTGTTTTTGAAGATTGCCGTATCCCAGCCGAAAATATCTTAGGTGAAATTGGTGCGGGCTTTGCACCGATGCAGCTGCGTTTGGTAGTACGTCGCCTACAGATCGGCACGTGGTGCATCGGGATGTGCCGTCGTGCAATCGAGATGATGTGCTCGCATGCAAAGCAGCGCACCACGTTTGGTGCATTGTTGGCAGATCGCCAGGCGATTCAGTTCTGGATTGCCGATGCCGCAATGAAAATGCACGCCTGTCGTTTAATGGTGCAAGATGCTGCGCGTAAACAAGAACAAGGTATTGATGTTCTCACCGAGGCGTCAATGATTAAAGTCTATGCCACTGAAATGGCCGCTGAAGTTCTTGATCGTGCAATGCAAACATTCGGCGCGATGGGTGTGACCAAAGAGCTACCCTTGCAATTAATGGCGCAACGCGTTCGGGTGATGCGTGTGTATGAAGGCCCGTCCGAAGTACATCGCATGTCGATCGCCAAAAAAATATTGAAAGAAACACGCTAAGCGTTCTTACTTTTTATTCAACATATTGCAGCTTCAGCTCAGGCCTTCGGGCGTGAGCTGCATGTATTTCGGAGACTGATAAATCATGGCTAATCCAACGCCAAAAACCGCGCGCGCGAACACGCCACTTGCTGGCATTACAGTCATTGATCTGACTCAGATTTATCAAGGGCCCTATGCAACCTTTTTAATGGCAAAAGCCGGAGCAGACGTCATAAAGATTGAGCCCCTAAACGGTGAACCATCGCGCATACGCGCCAAGGTCAGTGGTGGAGCCTCTTTGCCGATGGCAATGTTAAATACAAATAAGCGTGGCATTACGTTGAACTTAAAGAGTGAAAAAGGTCGAGAACTCTTTAAAAAGATGGTTGCACGCGCTGATATCGTTGTTGAAAACTTTGCGCCTGGTGTGATGGACCGTTTAGGCGTGGGTTGGTCGGTATTGCACGAAATCAAGCCGCGTTTAATTTACGGTTCAGGAACAGGGTATGGCTTATCGGGCCCTGATCGCGATAACCTGGCGATGGACGTGACGATTCAGGCAGCCTCAGGCATCATGAGTGTGACGGGTACGCCAGATGGTCCGCCGTTGCGTGCAGGCGCTTCGATCGTCGATTTTTTGAGTGGTGTTCACTTATATGCGGGCATCATGACCGCTTTGTACGAACGCTCTCAGACAGGCGAGGGGCGTTTGGTTGAAGTATCGATGCAAGAAACCGCCTATCCAACGTTAGCGTCAAATATGGGCATCACCCACAAATCGGTTGGTGTCGTACCGCCACGCGTGGGCAATCGACATGGTGGTCTGGCACTCGCACCCTATAACGTTTACCCAGCCAAAGATGGATACATTGCGGCGGTATGCGTCACTGAGCCGCATTGGCTCAATATGCTGGCAGCAATGGATCGCGAAGATCTGCGCGCGGATCCTAGATTTGCAACAAACAAGCTTCGGGTTGAAAACATTTCAGAGACCGACGCTGAAATCACCAAGTGGACAGAGAGCCTGCCGCGTGCTGAGCTGTTTGCGCTGAGTAAAAAACATGGTTTCCCGTCGGCGCCAGTACGCGATTTGCTTGAAGTGATGAACGATCGACATATGCACGAGCGCGGGATGCTCGAATGGTTTGACGACAAAGATCTTGGACGGGTCGTGCTGCCCCATACACCTTTGTTTATTCATGGCACAGATCGCGTTAAAACTGTAGCGAGTCCTGATTTGGGGCAACACAATCAGGCGGTTTATTCTGAATGGTTTGGTCTGACAGATGCCGATCTCGAGGCCTTGCGTCAAGAAGGTGTGATCTAGTAAGAGGGCGCCCAAAGTGAAAAACATCTTGCGCGGATTATTTCTGGGTGCGAGTCTTTTGCTCAATGTGGCTAACGCACAAACGAGCGATTTTCCAACGCGGGCGATTAAAATTATTGTGCCATTTTCTGCGGGCAGTGGTGCCGATCATGCTTCGCGTTTCTTCGGAGAGTTACTCTCTAAAACCTTTGGTCAAAATTTATTAGTTGAGAACAAAACCGGGGCGGCGGGGATGTTGGCGATGAATACAGTCAAGGCTGCACCTGCTGACGGTTATACGATGTTAATGGGCAGTAATTCGCTAATGGCTGTGAACCCCATCATGCTCAAAGAGCTTTCGTACGATGCGGTCAAAGATTTTAAGCCAGTGGGGGGGTTAACGCGTGGCGTGAATGCTATTGTAGTTTCGAAAGACTCAAAATATAAATCACTCACAGAGTTGCTTGCACTGGCCAAAACCTCACCGGTGCCCTTAAACGGAGGCACGTACGCGTTGGGCTATCAATTATCACTTGCCTGGCTGGCCAATGTTGCGGGCGTTAAGTTTGAAAATATTTCGTACAAAGGTGCGGGCGAAATCATGGTGAGTCTTCTCGGCAACCAGCTCGATTTCGGTATTGTGAGTTTCAATGGTGCGGTACCGCTTTTAAAGTCAGGTCGATTTAGAGCGTTGGCTCTATCGTCTGACCAACGCCATCCTGATTTTCCCGAGGTGCCGACCGTCGCAGAAAGTGGATTTCCAGAGTTTACGAATTACACCTGGACTTCGTTTTATGTTCGTAGCGACACCCCAAAGCCTATTACCGATAAATTAGAACAGGCGTTACAAACGATCTTAGCAGCACCTGTTGCGAAAGAGTACGCAGATCAAATGCTCGTTGAATTGATGCCCTATGACGCCGCGCAGATGCGGCGCTACCAGCTTGAAGAAATCGCGCGTTTCGCGAAAATTGCGAAAGAAGCAGGTTTGCAACCTCAGTAAGTCTTGTATAAATATAGTAGGCACGTGAATGCCCTGTCTGATCACAATTGTTTAACAATAAAAATGATTCGGAGACCTTATGACAATATTTTTGCGTACGTTAGTCTTGGTGCTCAGTGCAGGCCTATTTGGCTTCGCAACGAGTCCTGCCACCGCTCAAGATTTTCCAAATAAGTCCGTCACGATTGTCGTTCCGTACGGTCCAGGTAGCGGCAATGACCTGATTGCTCGCGAGCTTGGTCAAAAACTGACTGAGCAGATGAAAGTCACCTTCATCGTTGAAAATAAAGCGGGTGCAACCGGCAACATTGCAATGGATTACGTGGCGCAAGCCAAGCCGGATGGCTATACCGTTATTTTGACCAGCACCAGCAGCATCATCTATCAGGTCTCCAATACGATTCGTACCAATATGGAGAAAGATTTCACGCCCATCGCCTTTGTTGCCGGGCTACCGTATGTACTTTAGGTTCCGCCAAGCGTGCCTGCAAAAACGCTCAAAGAGTTGGCCGCCTTAGCCAAAGCCAAGCCTGGCGAAATGAACTACAACGGCCCGGCTGGAAGTATGTCGGCTTTTCTTGGCTCAATGTTTAAAGCGAGTGCAGGGGTTGACATGGTGATGATCCCGTACAAAGCGACTTCAGATGCACAGGTTGATGTATTGGCAGGTCGTATTCAATTATGGATTACGACTTCGGCCTCGGCGTTACCCTTGGCAAAAGGTGGCAAGATTAATGTTTTAGCCGTCACGGGCGAAAAGCGTTTAAGTGCGCTACCTGATGTCCCGACTGCGCTTGAGTCAGGGTTTCCGACGATGACCCCTGACATTACGTTCTTCTTACTCGGTCCAGCGGGAATCCCTAAAGAGATTGTCACTAAGCTGAACCAGAGTGCGACGGAAGTATTGAACACACAATTTATGCGAGACCGCTTGGGTAATCTTGCAACGTCTGTCAAAACGGGTAGCCCCGAAGAGGTGCGTAATCATATCGTGACTGAAACCGCCCGCTGGCAAGCTGCAGTTAAGAACGACACACTTTCAAAATAGGATTTCAAAATGACGGATGCAGTGACCTACGAGCAGGACGGCGGTGTTGTGACCTTGACACTGAATGAGCCCGACACACGCAACGCTTTATCAGATGCCATTATTGATGCCATCGTTGCCCATGTGGCAAGAATCAATGCCGACTTGTCGGTGGGTTGTGTCATTTTGACTGGCGCTGGTGAGGGGTTTTCATCAGGCGGAAACGTCAAAAAAATGAAAGACCGTGCC
The DNA here is from genome assembly GCA_037134635.1 of Alcaligenaceae bacterium. Taxonomy (GTDB): domain Bacteria; phylum Pseudomonadota; class Gammaproteobacteria; order Burkholderiales; family Burkholderiaceae_B; genus Zwartia. The sequence goes on along the minus strand of JBAXLV010000111.1, from coordinate 2,407 downwards.
ACTGTCAGCAAGCCCATGACCCCAACTGAAGTTCGTCGGTATTACCACCAAGGGATTCAGCGCATTCCGCTGGCGTTATACGGCCTTGAGGCACCGTCAATTGCGGCGGTTAACGGTGCAGCGATTGGTGCGGGCCTTGATCTGGCAACGATGTGCGATATTCGAATCGCAGCGCGCAGTGCCAAGTTCGGCGAAAGCTTCTTAAGGGTTGGATTGTTATCTGGTGACGGCGGCGCCTGGTTTTTGCCGCGGGCGGTCGGATTGTCCAAGGCCTATGAAATGACGTTTACAGGTGATTTTATTGACGGTGAAGAGGCTGCCAAGATTGGGTTGGTATCTAAGGTCGTGGATGATGCCGAACTGATGAACGAGGCCAAAAAGTTGGCGCAACGTATTGCGGCGCATCCAGTACAGTCATCACGGGCGAGCAAGCGGCTGATTCGCGATTCGCAGCATGTGCCGTTGCATACCTCGTTAGATATGGCTGCGGCCAATCAAGCCTTGGTGCAAACGACACAAGACTATAAAGAAGCGATCCTGGCGTTCTCTGAAAAACGCAAGCCCAAGTTCACGGGCGACTGAGCTTGAACCGGCTTACGTAGCGGTTTGTCCGGTCGTTGAACTGTGGGGTAAAAGAGTATTTTGTCTGGGTTTGTCTAGAGAGAGTGCTCTTTTTAGCCATTAGGATAATACGCATAATGTATATTATGTAAAGTAATGTTTCTAGATGTAACAAGCTCTTGCCCCTAGGCTTGTCGGCCGAACCTATCCACCTAAGTTCCCCCCGAATACCACTTGCACCGCAGCCCGCCAACTGGATAATGGCGAGGCTTGTTTGACCTGTTTAACTGGATTGTTGCGATGAAGATTTGTATTTATGGTGCAGGTGCAGTTGGTGGGCATTTGGCAGCGCGGTTAATCGCTGCTGGCCATGACGAGATCTCGGTGGTGGCACGTGGCGCCCAGTTGCGCGCGATTCAACAAAATGGGCTGAAAGTATTTCGAGGCGACGAAATCTTTACCGGACGTCCGGCCGCAGCGACGGATAACCCTGCTACCTTGCCCCCACAAGATATCGTACTCGTGACCCTGAAGGCCCAGGCACTGCCGGCTGCGGCTATCGAGCGTTTGCTGGCCAAGGATGGTGTGGCCGCATTTGCCATGAATGGCATCCCTTGGTGGTGGAATAAAGGCACCACGAACCCGCAGACTCACCTTGAGTGCGTGGATCCGGGTGGCGCGCTCTGGAACCTCCTGAAAGATCGATCGTTAGGTGGGGTGATCTATTCGCCCAATGAAGTCATTGAGCCCGGTGTCATTAAGACCGCGCTGGGCGACCGTTGGGTCTTTGGTGAGCCGGATAATGCACCCTCTTCTCGCGTCGATCGCATCGTTCAAGGACTACAAGCTGCTGGGATCAATGGGGTGGCAGCGGCCGATATTCGTTATGACATCTGGCATAAGCTTTTGATTAATTGCGGTCTCAATCCAGTCGCAGCCTTAACCCGGCTACCGACGGCAAAAATGACCGCAAGCCCAGAGGTTCGCGCAGAGCGTTGCAAGGTGATGCTCGAGGTCTTAGAGGTTGCGTTGGCCTGCGGCACAGACCTGCGTGGCAAGGTTGACCTCGAAGAACTGGTCGCACCAAAAAAACGCCCAGGTTCAAACACGGCGTCGATGTTGCAAGACGTGATGGCCGGGCGCTCTCTAGAGCACGATGCGATCTTGGGCCAAGTCGTTGAGTTCGCGCATCAGCACAACATTAACGTACCGCGTTGCGAGATTCTGCTGACACTATTGCGTGGCTTAAATCAACAATTGCTTGATGACGCCGCCACGCGCTAGGTTTGTCATTATTTAAAAGCAGCGCGCAATTCACGCACGCCAAGCGCCAACACGCGTGCGTCTGCGCCAACCGCCACAAAGGTGCAGCCGAGCTCAAGATAGCGTTTCGCCAGCGTGCGATCAGGTGTCAAAATCCCTGCCGCTTTTTTGTGCTTCAAAATCACAGCGATCGATTTCTCGATCGTGCTCACAACGTCAGGGTGACCTGGGTTGCCTAAATGACCAAGCGCAGCCGATAAATCTGAAGGGCCTAAAAATACGCCGTCAACACCTTCAACGGCACAAATGGCTTCAAGATTATTCAAACCGGTTTGCGTTTCAACTTGAACCAGCAAACAAATCTCGTCGTTAGCACCCTTCACGTAATCTTTACGCGAATCCCAACGCGACACCCGTGCAGAACCATAGCCCACGCCGCGAATACCGTGTGGTGGATAACGTACGGCTCTGACTAATTCAGCAGCTTGCTCTGCAGTATCGACCATGGGGATCAATAAGTTTTGTACACCCAGATCGAGCAATTGCTTGATCAAATGTGTTTCGCCAATCGGCGGGCGTGCAA
>JBAXLV010000110.1:0-7080 GCA_037134635.1 Alcaligenaceae bacterium | reverse complement strand
AGCCATGGTCTGACTTTGCTCTTGCGCCGCGACAATCAAATCGACAAGTGTTGGGTCACCAAACTGACTCCACCAATCTTGCAACACAGCAGGGCTGCCATCATGCGCTACGGGTGGTTGCCACAGCTTAGGCTGATTCGGCACCGCCGTCGCGCGTTGCTGATCGTAATCCGGACCTAATGTGATGCATCCCGCCAGCGAGCCGAGCGTTACCGCAAAGATGGCCAAGCGAAAAAAAAATGCAGCCTGCAAAAGCATATTTCAAGCGTTTGAAACGGCAAAAATGCCAAGGACGCCAGTTTAATACGCAATGCGTAGTAACTCTGGGATGACCCTATATTCCTACTCAGACGCGAGAGCCCTCATTGACACTGATTAGCACGTATGAGATAAGTATTCCTTTGTTTTTATAAGATCCTGCAGAGCAGAGTCTGATCGTTTAGGATAGTGAACATAGTGAACAATAAGCAAAAGCATCCACTGACAAAAGCTAGGGGCTGACATTGACTAAAGGCAAGTTCGCGCGGCGCTTGACCACCTCCCTCAACCGGCTCGTCCAACAGTTTGCTCGCCAATCCAGCGCGACTTGGTGCGCCTTCGCGCTCGCGGCACTTGGCCTATGCAATGTCACGGCAATGGCTCAGACGGCAACAGTCTGGCCAAGCAAGCCGATAAAAGTCATTGTCCCCTATCCGCCCGGCGCAGCTACAGACACCATCACACGTATCATGATGGAACGACTGGCCTACCGCTTACAACAAACGGTGATCGTCGAGAACAAGTCGGGTGCCAATAGCAGTGTGGGCACTGCGTACGTTGCGCGGGCTGAGCCCGACGGTTACACGCTTTTAAGTGTGCTTGCGGCCTACGCCGTGAATCCACACTTGCATAAGATGCCCTACCAGCCCGACGATCTCATTCCGATCGCAAAGATGGCGGATCTTCCAAATTTTCTGTTTGTCACCAACCAGATTCCTGCGAACAATCTCGATGAGCTCCTTGAGTATGGTCGCAAACACCCAGGCAAACTGAATTACGCTTCAAGTGGCACTGGATCGAGCGCACATATGTTGGGTGCGAGCTTGAGCCAACGAAGTGGCATCGCCATGCAGCATGTTCCCTACAAAGGAAGTGCACTGGTACTGACCGATATCCTGAATGGCGAGGTCTCGTTTGTGTTTAGTTCAATGGTCGTCTTCATGCCTCACGTCAAAGAGGGACGGCTAAAAGCGATCGCCATCAGCTCTCCGCAACGTTGGCCGACCGAGCCGAACACGCCCACCATGGAAGAAGCTGGTTTTCCGGGTTTTAATATGGTGTCATGGGCTGGTTTGCTGGCACCAAAAGGTACGCCTCGCGAAATCGTTGATCGTGTCTCACGTGAAATTGCCCTGATCGCCCAAGAACCAGACGTCAGAGACCGCATGGCAAAGGGAGGCCTGATTGCAGACAGCAGTTCGCCTGAAGAATTCGCAGCACTCATTGCGCGCGATAGTGCGATGTATGGCGAAATCATTCGTGCCGGAAAAATTTCAGCGCAATAGCGACTCGGCTTGATCAAGTACAAACGTCTAAATACGACCGTTTTTAAGTTCTGAACACTCTAAACCCAAAATAAAACCAACCATTAACTGGAGAGGCAAAATGGAACACCCCGTTAAACAGATAACAAAAAACATTGTGCTCGGTGCAATGCTTGCCATCTTAGGATTGATCACTCCCACAGCCAGCGCAACGTTTCCCGATAAGCCTGTCACCATCGTGGTGCCGTTTGGTGTAGGGGGTAGTTCAGATGCTCAAGCCCGAGTGGTGGCACAAGCGCTGAGCAAAAAATGGGGTCAATCCGTTGTCGTCGACAACCGCGCAGGCGGACAAACCGTGATTGGCACTAACATCGTTGCCAAGGCTAAACCAGATGGTTACACCATTTTATATATCGCCTTTGCCTGGATTACCAACCAGTTCTTAATCAAAGAGCTCCCTTATAAAACTTCAGATTTTGCACCGATTAGCTCGCTTGGACGCTACCCCTTAGCGCTGATGGTTCGCAGCGATGTTCCCGTGACCACCGTCGCTGAATACATTGCTTACGCAAAAGCACAAAATCGCCCAATGAACTTTGGCATCTCAACGATTGGGGCCAGCATGCATCTCGCCGCGCTTGAGTTCGCCAATCAAACCGGCATTGAAATGGTGTTCCCTCCCTACAAGTCAGGCAGTATCGGAGCCTTAAACGATTTAATCGGCAAACAGATTGATGGCATCTTTGAAGGCGCAGTCTTTAAACCTCACGCAGATGGTGGCCGAGTCAAAGCACTTTTCATGGGCCAAAAAGAAAGAATGCCTGGTTGGGATCTTCCTAGCGCAACGGATGTTGGACTTCCGAACTTTGACATGACAGCCTGGTATGGGCTCATGGTGCCTAGCGCCACGCCCAACGCCATTCAAGAACAACTCTCGGCCGACGTCAGGGCGGTGTTGGCCGAACCGGATGTCCGCGACCGCTTTGCGGGGCTCGGGGTCATTGCAGGCGGGATGACGCCTAAAGACTTTGGTGCTTTTTTAGAAGCTCAACGCGTCAAACTTGGCGGCTTCATTGAACGTAACCGTGCTCAACTTAGCGAATAAAAGCAGAGATGGGGTGCGCCGTCAGCCTCAAGGGGGGCCACGGCCATAAGGTCTGGGAGCTGGACTTGAACTTATAAATAAAATTACCTAATATGATCTTGCAGCTCTGAACACCCGTGCGACTCGATATTTGAATCACAGTGCTTAAACTTTAATCTAGGTGACACATGAATAAAAAAATACTACTTGCATTAACGGCGATGTCCTTATGTTTTGGCGTAGGCGTGAGCTACGGCCAAGCTTCGCATGCCCAAAAAGCACTTGATCATTTGAATATTGCACTCAAAGAGGCGATTCAGTGCGGCGGCGGCGGCCCAGATGGCTCGGGATGCAAAGGCCCCCGACTAGACGCAATCAATTCAATCAGAAGTGCGATCTCAAGTATGCAAAAGTCGATGTAGTACGACAGTAATTTTCTTTTCCCAGAGCCCCGATCAGCATCAAAACGGTGTCGATCTGGGTTCTGATTCATTTGAGTGCTACATTTGAGTGCTACTCGCGAAGTTGCAAGCGCTCAACAAAGCGATTCACTGATTCGGCCCAAAGTACGCCGCCGTAATTCAATAAATAATGGCCATCAAAATTGGAAAGCGGGCCCGTGAAAATAAATTCGCTGGGCACCCTCAGGTCTTTAGCAAAAGCAGCGTGCCATTTTTTGGGTGCATCGGGCCCCCAAAACCCGTCGTTTTCAGCGTAAAGCCAAATGCTAGGCGCTCGCATCGTTTGCCCTGCTTGCGAAAATATTTGCGTGAGTTGCTTGTCCGCGCAACTGTAACTGATACCCGATTCAGGAAAAGACGCGGCACCCCCTGCAAAATTGATAAAACCAACGACGCCGTCAGGATTTTCTGCAGCAAGTGCCGTCACTAAAAAACCACCTGCCCCATGACCTTCTAAAACGATCGCCTTCGGCTTTGCCCAAGTTTGCTGTTTAACCCAATCCAGCGTCGAGCGCAGCGCAGCCATACCGCGTTGCATAAACGGCACCAAATCACCCGCGCTGTGACATTGCTTTAAGTCATTATTAATCGCAGCACCACTACCTTCTCGGTCTAAACCACCGGTGGCACCATAACCGGGTCTAATCGGAGCCACCACAGCAAACCCATGCTTCAACCAATATTTTACGTGCACAAAAGGGATGGGATCTGAAAGCACACTGCGGTCATACCTATTACTTGGACGTCCGTGCGCAAAAATCAAAACTGGAAACGGACCCGTTCCAAGAGGTAAAAAAACTTCGGTCTTCATTCGTGCTGGCGGAAAGGTGTCGATAGCCCCCATTCTGATGAATGCAATCTCGGGCTCTGTTTCACGCGACGCCCAACAGGTGCTCGCACTCAGAATGAGCGAGAGCAAGAACAAAAATATTCGTGGCAGAGCGTATTTAAACATTGGACAACACGATATATAAAAAAAGTTCAAAGAACTAGCTTACGTCCTAAAGGATCACCGCCGACTGACTGAGTACCATTTAAGAACTTGCCGCATCCAACTGCGCCACTGCCGCGCCATCAAGAACCACAGTCGCCGCTTTGACGAGTTCGTTCAATTGATCAATAGTCGTTGCACTGGCGATCGGAGCCGCAAGACCTGGGCGCCCCTTAAACCAAGCAATGGCAACCTGTGCCGCAGTTGCTCCATAACGGTGTGCGATCACATCGAGTGCTGCTAATACCTTGAGCCCCTTGGCATCTAAATGTTTTCCGGCGCCGCGCGCGCCGCGCGGACTTTTTCCTAAATCCGCTTCAGTTCGATATTTGCCCGTGAGAAAACCTGAAGCCAAGGCGTAATAAGGAATCACGCCCACGCCTTCCTTTGCGCACAAGGGCAACAAATCTGCCTCAATTGTACGTTCAAGCAAGTTGTAATGGGGTTGCATCGTTTCATAACGCGGCAATCCAGTCGCAGCGCTGACCTCAAGCGCTTGTTTGAAGCGCACAACCGAAAAATTTGAAGCGCCAATTGCACGAATCTTGCCCGCTTTGATCATCTTCTCGTAAACGGCAAGCGTCTCTTCGTGCGGAGTCGTCTCATCATCGCGATGAGATTGATAGAGATCGATCACATCCGTCTGCAAGCGCTTAAGCGAATCCTCTATGGCACGTGTGATGTATTCCGCCGCAAGACCCTTGCCCTTGCCTGGCATTTCCATGCCACCTTTAGAAAAAATCAAGACATCGTCGCGTCGCCCTCGCGCCTTCAACCATTCTCCTATGATAGTTTCAGATTCACCGCCGTGATTGCCCGGAACCCAATAAGAATATACATCTGCCGTATCAAACGCGTTAAACCCCGCGTCAACTAAAGCATCTAGTAAACGAAAAGACTGAGCCTTATCCACCGTCCAACCAAAAACATTACAACCAAAAATCACGGGAGGTACTGTAATGCCCGATCGGCCCAATTGAATTTTTTGCATGTCAATCTCGCTTGTTAGAATTTTTTAAGGTCGCATTAAATAAAGGCTTAAGCATCTTTTTTCTTTAACATCAAGCATACCTCAAAATTTTTTAAACGAGTTGTGCTACCTTAGCAAAATAGGCTCTGCAACCAGTAGCGCTATCTCAGGTGCTCGATGAAAAACTATCTTGACCAAGTTCTCACTTGTCACTCTAAAGACGCAATTGATGCATACGATCAAGCGGTTGACTGTCAACTACACGCTTGGCCAGGTGCACTCGCCGCCATCGATCTGGCTCTACAGCACGCGCCAGACTTCGCGTTAGCGCACAGCGCTCGAGCTTTAATCTTACAAGCGTATGGTCGCGGCACTGAGGCGCGTGAGGCTTCAAAGCAAGCGCAATCTTTTAAGCAAACGACGACCGAGCGAGAACGCTCTCACGTCGATATCATCCAGCGCATTGTTGAGGGCCAATCAACCGCGGCCTTACACTCAGTGCGCCGCCATGCTGAACAATGGCCGCTTGATGCTCTTGTGATGTCAACCGCGCTTGGTGCTTTTGGCCTCATCGCCTTTAGTGGGCAGGCTGATCACGATCAGCAGCGTTATGATTTTGTACAAAAACTGGTCCCGTCTTACCCCAACGAACACCCATGGTTATTGACACATCGAGGCTGGGTACTCATTGAAACTAACCAACCTCAGGCGGGATTGCCTTTCGTTGCACAGAGCCTAAACTTGCGACCAGCAAATGGAAATGCCGCACACGTCATGATGCATGCACAGTTTGAACTGGGTAAACCCAACGCCGGTTTAGATTTTGCAAACAAGTGGCTCACACTATATCCAGAAAATGCAATGCTTTTTGGACACGTACATTGGCATGCTGCACTATGTGAAATTGAACTTGGTCGAACTGAGCAAGCCCTTCAACGTTTACTGAACACCATTGAGCCTCATCTGGCACATGCCCCGCCTTTAGTAGGCATGACGGACACCACCTCTTTGCTCTGGCGTTTAAATATGCAAGGCCTACAAGATTTGTCCTGGGCTGCAACTGAACGCTTTGCAAAAGAAAATTTCTCGAAGGGTGGTAACGTTTTTGCTGAACTACATCTTGCCATGTTGGCTTTTGCAACGGAACAAAATGAAGACCTGCAGGCCTGTCGGATACGCCTGCAGAAACAGGCAGACTCGGGTCACGGTGGTGCGCCAAGTGCATTGCACTGGGTAGAGGGCCTCGCGGCTTTACGCAAACACGATCGCATCACAGCGCGTCACGCGTTTACCGAGTGTGCAAAAAAATCTGTTGGTTTAGGCGGCAGCCATGCACAACGCACTGTCATTGAACGCACGCTGACCGCTTTGCGCTAGGTTACGAATCCTTGTCAGACGATCGTTGTGCCAATAATAAAAACCCAGATATCGCAGCAAGAGCACCAACAACAGCATACGCGAAACCATAGCCATCAAAAAAGGTAACAACAACCGAAAATGCAGACGGCATCAACATAACGCCGGTAAACATCAGGCCCGAACCAAGGCCCGTTGCCTCAGTTCTTTGTGCACCTCCAAGCCGAGCCCACTCTGCATAGGCAAGGCCTGTAAACCCGCTAGCCGTTGCGCCAGCCACTGCACAAATTAATAGAACCACCCACTGCGGCCAATGTTCAGTGAACTGCCCTGAGAGCAGCGCCGCCACGCACATGACGAGGCCCTGCAATGCTAAAAGCATTTGCGCGGTCACAAACCGATCGGCCAACCATCCCCAGATCGGTCGGCTAATCACCGCAGCGAGTTGATACACAGCAAGTGCTTGCCCACCCTGAACAAGGTCAAAGCCCACCTTACTCGTGAGCTGTACCGTCAAGAAGCTTATAAAACAAAGCTGAATCCCGCCATAGATAAAGCTCACGAATGCCAGCCGACGAATAGCGGGGCTTAAACGCAAAATTTGCAGCGGAGCAAAAAGTCCTTTTGAAAGTATCGCGCACGAAGGGTCACGGTCACGATCCCAATTCAAGCGTGGAATCTGCATCAATGCCAAG
>JBAXLV010000109.1:0-7163 GCA_037134635.1 Alcaligenaceae bacterium | reverse complement strand
GGCAGGTTTGCTCTTGATGCAAGTACTGCCGTTTGTAGACCCTCACGCGCTCGGGCTATTTACCAACTACGAAAAAGCGATCTACGCCGCCTGCACTTAGTTTCTTAAACTAGCCAAGACTTTCTCTCATCATTTCGCGGGATACCAAGAGGGCAATCGTTTTTCTAAAAATGAAGCGGTACCCTCTGCCGCATCGCTTTTTTGACGCAGTTCAGAGTGCTCGCGCACTAAGTCTGCGAACAAGTCGTCGTCCAGCAAAGAATCTGATACCGCCAGCGTACGCAGCTTTGTCGCAGACACCGCGCTTGGCGAATTCATCAACAATCCATCCACAATCCGCTCACCGGTCGCTCGAAGCTCTTCGGCTTTACACACTTCGTGGACAAACCCAATCCGCAGCGCCACGTCAGGTCCAAAGCGTTCGCACGTTAACGCGTAGCGACGTACGTTACGCACACCCATGGCTTTGCACAGTTGTGGCAAGATAATCCCAGCGATCAATCCCCAGCGAGCTTCAGTAATCGCAAAGATTGCATTGTCAGCAGCCACCACGATGTCGCAGACCGAAGCCAGACCTGTTCCGCCGCCAAAACAGCCACCTTGAATAAGGGCCACCGTGGGGATCGGCAGGGTATCCAGTCGTCGGATCGCTTCGCCCGTCAGGCGAGATACGCGTTCATTTTCCTCTGGGCTTTTGGGCGCGACACTCGAAATCCAAGCTAGATCCGCCCCTGCCTGAAAATGCCGGCCATTCCCTTGGATCACAACAACTCGCGCACCCGGTACAGACGGCAACAAATCCATGGCCTGATGCAACCCCAAGATCATGTCTTCGTTGTAGGCGTTATTCACGGCCGGACGATTTAACGTCACGGTAACAACCCCGCGCGCATCAACATCACATAACACTGCACCGTTACCAAGTTCCTTTGACATGAAGATCTCCTTTTGAAAGGATCATACCTTGACTATAAAGTTCACCGTGCCGTACCATCAAACCAGTCTAAAAATCAAAATAGAAACTGAGACGCCATGAAGCGAACGACACCTAACCTTCACAGACGAGCTGTATTCGTTAAGGCAAGCCAGGGCGCCCTAGCGCTTGCCTTCCCGTGTCTGGCCACCAAGTCAGCTTACGCACAGTCCGACTATCCTACCCGGTCGATCCGCATGATCGTACCGTTTGCCCCAGGCTCTGCCACCGACATCTTGACGCGTCATCTAGAACAATCCATGTCGGCCGCGCTGGGGCAAAAGATTGTTGTTGAAAATCGCGCTGGTGCGAACGGTGTTCTAGGCGCTCAAGCCGTCAAATCTGCTGCGCCCGATGGTTACACCTTTTGCATGGGATCAACTTCATCCCATTCAATTGTTGCCGCCATGCGCCCAAACTCAATGCCGTACGACATCGAAAAAGATTTTTCGCCGGTCGGTTTGGCCGCAATGTCGGCAAATATCATTGCCATCCACCCCTCTGTTCCCGTCAAGAATATTCAAGAACTCATTGCCTACTCGAACACGTTACCCAGCGGCTTAAGCTATGCGTCTTCGCCAGCAGGCTCTTCAAACAGCCTCGCGGGGGACATGTTGCGCACAAAAGGCGCCAAACTCGTCAACATCCCCTATAACAATATTAGTCAAGGTATCACTGACGTACTCGCCGGCCATGTGCCCGTTCTCATTTACACGGTCGCCTTGTTACCCTACATTCGCGACGGTCGCTTGCGAGGCATCGCAACCCTCTCTGAAAAGCGTCTTACGCAAGCACCCGACTTACCGACCGCAATTGAACAAGGCGTGCCAGAAATGTTGGCCAGTGCATGGTTCGGTCTGTTTGGGCCAGCACAATTACCTGCCAATATTTCTCAAAAGGTCAGTGCCGCGCTCGGGCAGGCAATCGCCGACAAAACGATTTACAACAAACTGATCGATGCCGGTCTTGAACCTCAGTACCTCGGTCCAAAACCCATGGCGGCGTTTGTCGCGCAAGACATCGCGCGTTGGAAAGACGTGGTCGTGAAGGCTGGCGTTAAAACCGAGTAAGGCAATGTTAATCACACCGCGATCCACTGCTATTGGCGCCACGGTCACAGAAATTGACTTAGGTCAACCGTTGACGCACAACGATTTCGCTCAACTGTTACTGGCTCTGACGACGCACAAGGTGCTGTGCTTTCCTGCACAACGCATTGACGCACCTGAGCTGCGAGATTTTTCCGCTCGCTTCGGTAGCCTGCAAACGCTGCGCTCGGGGCAAGACAAGACGGGCTTTCCAGAGGTTTCTGTCCTATCAAATGTGAAACGCGACGGCAAATTGATTGGCATCCCTGATGCCGGCCAAAATTGGCACACCGACATGACGTACAACCGCTCGGTCGGCTATGCCAACGCCTTATTAGCCTTTGAGGTTCCAATGCGCGATGGGCGAACGCTGGGTGCGACAGAGTTTTGCGACACCGCAGCAGCGTATGTTGACTTGCCGAATGAAATTAAACAGCAACTCGAGAACGCAACTGCCATTCACGACCTGAATTACTACTGGGAGTTTATGCGCCGTGAAAAAGCAAGCCCACGCGCACCACTTTCAGAGGCTGAACGTGCTGCGCATCCCCCTTCGCGCCACCCTGTTTTTTTAAAACATCCGGTTTCTGGCAAAGCATCGATTTACGTCAACCCGAGCTTCACAACACACATTGAGGGTATACCAACGGAAACCAGTGATGCTCTTTTAAAAATGCTTTGTGAACACGTTTTGAAGCCAGCCTATCGCTATACACATCGGTGGAGCGTCGGTGATCTGCTAATTTGGGATCACCTGTCAACCTGGCATAACGCCATCGCTGATTATGGGCCGAATGAGCCACGCCTCATCAAACGCTGTCAAATCATGGCAGATAAAATTTTTAACGCCGAATTTGTCGCAGCAGCGCTCGCGCCTACTGCCTAGACTTTGCCCCTCAAGGGCCGATAGTATTGACCAAACTACCAATTTTAGAAATGCGCATTTCAACTTGATCCCCAGGATGCAAGTGAACGCCGACCTCGTGCGCCGAACCACCTGGATAACAACCACCACTGATGATTAGGCCTGGCGACACCGTTTGGCCCGATGACAGATACGAGAGCATCTCAGGAAAATCCCAGATCATCCCTGCGGTATCACAGGCAGAGCGCTCAACCCCATTAACCAGCAGCGACATTCTTAACTGCTTTGGATCGCCAAGCTCATCAGCCGTCACAATCCATGGCCCGAGGGGATAGCCGTTATCGAAGTCTTTTCCTTTTGAAGGACCACGACCAAATTTCATTTCAGCTGATTGACGCTCTCGAGCACTGACGTCATTCATAATCGAATAACCGACGATCGCGCGCTGAGCCGCCGCCCGATCCAAATCACGTCCGCCAGAGCCTACTATACAAACTAACTCGCACTCCACATCCAGAGCATCGGCGTAAGGTGGCCGACTCAACACTGTTTCAGGTCCGACAACCGCATCCGGATTCCCCTTCCAGTACGGCTTGACTTCGGCTTGTGCAGTATTGGCTGCTAATTCAATGCCCAGGGAAGCCGCGCTCGCGCTATGTGCAGGCCACACACTGAAATTCACGATCCCCGGGGGTCTTTTAATCGGAGCAAGTAATTGAATTTCAGCGCTCTGATAGATTGTGCGCGCACCCTCAGACGTTACTGGAACACCATGCGCAAATAAGGAGTCAATTGCCTCTTGCAACCAATACAACGCAAGTGACCCGCTACCAATCAAGGTAATCATTTCAGGCGGCACTTGCGCCGCCCCCACGCGTTGAGCGGCCGCACGAGGCATCGACCGCTCTAAAAACGCCTGACGCGCCGCGGTGGCATCGATCACACCCTGCGCGGTATAGACCCCGACCCGTTCAACCAAACCAAGAGGCGTTTTAACGCCAAAGGTACAAAGCTTCATCAGTCAAACCTCAAATCACACAGTACGACTCGCTCACGCAGCCGCTATATCGGTACACAGTTGAATTTCAATCGAGCAATGCACGATTTCTTCGTGCACGGCCAGCTGTTTACGAATGGCCTCAGGAGTCAGCGAGGTGTCGTGCGTGACAACACTCAGCGCGCATGAATACACTTGTTTACCCACCCGCCAAACATGCAGATCGATCACGCGGGTATGGCCGGCCTCGACACCCGTTTCAATAACCTCGCGAATTTCATCCACAACCGGGTGATCCATTTCTCGATCAAGCAACACCTTGCCGGTTTCGATCAATAACCCCTTCGCCCACACGGCAACCAAAGTCGCCCCCACGATGCCCATGACGGGATCTAGCCAAGACCAACCCCAAACCAAGCCACCGATTAAGGCAACAATTGCCAGCACCGAGGTGGCGGCATCGGCAACAACATGCAGATAGGCGGCCTTCAAGTTTAAGTCTTGGTGGTGGCCTGAATGCTGATGGTCGTGCGAATGACCATGATGGGCATGATCGTGATGTTCGTGTGAGCGTCCCAAAATGAACGCACAAACGATATTGACCACCAGACCAAGCATCGCGATTACGATCGCCTCTTCGTAATGAATCGGCTTCGAATCCAGTAAACGCTCAACCGAACCGACAACCATCCAGACCGCGACACCGCACAAGAACAGCGCGCTTGAAAACCCGGCTAACACTTCGATTTTCCAGGTACCAAACGCAAAGCGCGGATCGCGCGCATATTTGCGGGCGGCGGCATAAGCGAAGGCGCTCAGCCCTAAAGCAACCGCATGCGAGCTCATGTGCCAGCCATCTGCCAAGAGCGCCATCGAGTTGTACCACCACCCAGCAGCAATCTCGAACACCATCATGACCGCAGTAATCCACATCACCCAACGCGTGCCTCGCTCAGCTGCGCGACTACCCTGATCAAAGGTGTGACTATGAATCCAGTCAGACAAATCATGTGTATGCATTACGACACCTAGAGAGCTTACGATTGGCTTTTTACCTCGACTAGATGGTAAAACAAAAATAACCATTCATGAGTGAGCCACGTAATAATCACTTATTGTGGTTATTAGCCACTTCGCACGGAGACAAACGTGAACGTATTCTCGACGCTGCTGACTACCCTTGCGCTTTGCGCATTTAGTCTGGGCAACTATTCCCATGCCCAAACCACTGACCCCTACCCCACCCGCCCCCTTAAGATGATCGTCCCCTTTGGTCCCGGTAGCGGTACCGACACGGTTGCACGTGTGGTCGCCCAGCATATGCAAGGCTACCTCGGTCAACCTGTCACGGTTGAAAACCGCGCCGGTGCCAACGGCTTCATCGGCGCTGAGGCCGTCGCGCGCTCGGCGCCAGATGGCTATACCGTTTTTGTCACCTCTGCCTCTATTCATTCGTTGAACCCAAGCTTGTTTAAGACCTTGCCCTACGAGACTGAGCGTGATTTTGCCTCGGTCGGAGGCGTCATGGAGGCCTATTACACATTATTGGTCGGTGAGACCTTGCCCGTGAACAGCGTTCTAGAGCTGAGCGCGTGGCTGAAAGCAAACCCAGAAAAGGCGTCGTTTGGCTGGGGCGCGACCGTGGGGCAAATTGCGGGCGCGACCTTTTTAAAACAAACAAATACGAGCGCGACGGGCGTGCCTTACAAAAGCAGCCCACAGGCCGTCACCGATTTGATCGGGGGACAAATCAAATTTATGTTCAACGACGTCACGACCTCTAAGGCACATTTAGGTCAACAACGACTCAAGGCCTTGGCGGTCACTTCGCCCGAACGCATCGTTGGGCTCGAAAATGTACCCACCATGGCGCAGGCAGGCGTCGCCGACTTTGAAATGACGACTTGGGTTGGCATGCTGGTGCCCAAAAACACCCCCCAAACGGTTATTCAAACCCTAAGCTCTGCGTTACTCAAAACGGTGGCATTGCCTGAGGTGGCTGCGCGCATGCACGCCTGTTGTTCTGCACGGATGCTGGTTAAAACCCCTGAAGCGTTTGCGCAATACATGAAAGATGATCGCGCACGCTGGGCAAAAAAAATCAGCGACGCTGGCTTACAGCCTGAATAAACAAGGGTAGAACAGAGTCGCGCCATCCCGTATGATCAGCCGCAATCAAAATAAAAAAACGAACGAATAATCGATTCGATACTGGAGACATCCATGAACGACCGCCTCGAACTGCGCACGCTCGGCCAAAGCAAGCAACAAGAACTCTTTGGCACAACACCCCCTCAGTCCAGTCACGCTGCGTTCGATCAGTTCGAACAAGAATTTGTTTTTGGTCGAGTCTGGTCAAGGCCTGGCCTTGATTTACCCTCGCGCATGATTGCGACGCTGTCAGCGCTTTGCGTAGGTCGCAGACTATCTACCTTAGAAAACTATATCGACGCTGCACTCGACGCTGGTTTAAGTGCGCAAACGATCAATGAAATTTTTATGCAATGTGGAATCTATGCCGGATTTTCAACTACAACAAAAGATTGCCTCGCGTTATCTCAGCGCGTCTTTGATGCGCGCGGTGTCTCTTTGCCTGATTTGCCAAGTCGCGACGACCCATTAGCTTTGGTCGCACAACGAGGACAAGAGGTCATGACGACCCTTCATGCAGAACGCAGACATGTTGGTTACGCCAACCCCGAGAACTCAGTAGCCGCTACCTTTTATCCTGACGTCGTTCAGTTTTGCTACGGCGAACTATGGAAACGACCTGGCATGGAGTTGCGTGAGCGCGCGATTTGTGCAATTGCCTCATTTACCGCATTAACGTTTTCAGGGCTCGTCACCAAATTCGCCAAAGCAGGTCTCAATTGCGGTCTGACCCAAGACGAAGTGGTCGAGGTCGTGATTCAAACCGGTCCGTATACGGGGCTTGCACCTGTGTTGATGGGACTCAGTGCGATCAGCGCATAACCGCAGTCGACGCGATGATTGCGACAGCACCAGAAGTCAAACGCATTTAAGCTATTTTTTATTTTTGTGAGGCGTCCATGTACAAAGCCCTTTTACGACATTCGCGCTATGCAGCGGTGACTTTGCTGTTTTCGTGCAACGCTTCTGCAGAAATCACACGCCTCGAGATCACATCTACCCAGCCGTACGGCACCTTTCGGTCGGGGGCCTACACAATCATGCAGGCGACTTTACGCGGTCAACTGTCACCCACAGAAAAAATCCCGG
>JBAXLV010000108.1:0-7200 GCA_037134635.1 Alcaligenaceae bacterium | reverse complement strand
CGGCGACCGAAGGCGTCGAGAAAGCTTTAGTCGCAGATATGGCGCCAACAGGATTAGCCGGAACAGCCTTCGGTTGGTTTAATCTAATCACCGGATTCATGCTGTTTCCTGCATCTTTTATCTTTGGCTGGTTGTATGAATCGATTAGTCCCTTATACGCTTTCTTATTTTCGGGTGGTTGTGCCCTAGTGGCATTTATATTAATGGCTTGGTGGGTTCATCGCCCAACTGAACCACATTACAAGATCAAGAGAAATTAACTTTACTTTATCTTGAGTCCCTATTGCCCAATAATAATTAATTTCCACAATTCAATACGACCGTGACAACCATATCCCTTAACTGACTCGCTAGCTCGGGCGGTGGAGGCGGATACTTGGCCCCCTTGACAGCAGCTAACGCTGCCGTGTCCAACATAGGTTTTCCGCTGCTCGCGGCGATACTCAACTCAGAGGCAAGCGCGT
Organism: Alcaligenaceae bacterium; assembly: GCA_037134635.1. Lineage (GTDB taxonomy): Bacteria > Pseudomonadota > Gammaproteobacteria > Burkholderiales > Burkholderiaceae_B > Zwartia. The sequence goes on along the minus strand of JBAXLV010000108.1, from coordinate 6,736 downwards.
CTTGTAATTTAAACTGCACTCGCGTTCGGCCTGACATATTCATACTTTGAGCCGCCTGTGGGCACACAACCGCAGCCTGAATCGCTGCGTTCACACGGGCACTGTAGGCGTCCATGATGCTTGCTGTTGTGGCACGTGCTGCAGCAGCAGCTGCTTCATTCGCTTGAGCGCTGGAGGTTGTTGCCGCGGTTTGGGATGGTTTGACCACCGGCGCCGGCACTGCAGGCTTAGGCGCAGCGACCGGCGGAGGCTTAACGACCGGCTTGGGCGGAGGGGGTTCGGCGAGTTTGGGTGCCTCGGCTAGCACGGGGATAGGCGGAGGTTCGACTATCGGGGGCTCAATCGGAGGTGGTTCAACCGGCGGTGGCTCAACCGGGGGTGGCTCGACGGGAGGCGGTTCGATTTGGGGAGGCTCGATCACAGGCGGAATTGGTACAGGCGCAGCAGCTGCCGGCGCCTGGGCGGGTTCAGACTCGGGCTCAGGTGGCGATGGCGCCGGCTCATCTGCCTGGGTTTGTTCCATCGTCAAATCAATCGTCACTGACGACGTCTTGGTAGCCAGTTTTGGGCTCGAAAAAAGCACCAGCACCAACAACAGGATCACTACCGACTCCACAACCAAGGCCATGAAAAGTGTTGAAGTAACACGTTTTCTATCGGTCACGATAACCTCAGACATAAACCCCATGAGATCGCAACCTTTACTTAGCAACTTTATTGTTGGCCGCTAATGAGATTTGGGTAGCGCCTCCATTTTTAATAGCGTCCACAACCACCATCACACTCTGCAAAGACACAGACTCGGCTCCAACAATCGTGATAGCGCTCGCGGCAGCGTTTCGTCCCTTAAGCAACTCTGTGAGTTGGTTTGCCGTCAGATTTTTTCCTTCTACAAAGATGGCCCCCGTTGCGGCAAGTTCGACCGTCAACTTGGGCGGCGGAGTTTGCACAGTCGTTGAACTGGTGGGTAGGTTTGTCACGTGACCGCTTGTGGGCACCATCTTGAGTGCGATCATGACAAAAAATACTAGCAAAAAAAGCATGATGTCGATCATAGGAATGATCTCAATACGCGCTTTTCTCTGTTCAAGGTATTTCACGCGACTTTGTCCAATAACTTGAATAAATGCTGGCGATTCAACACCATCAGCTTCATGGTTTCCATTTGATGCACAAGCAAGCGTACTTTGGTGTTGATGCTATTAAAAAAGTACAAGCCAATCATCGCAACAACCAACCCCATCGCAGTTGATACCAGGGCCTCGGCAATACCGCCCGATATCTGCGTTGCTGCATTTTGAAAATCTGACATCACACTCATTGCATTGAACATGCCTACAATCGTACCCAACAAACCCAGCAGAGGCGCGAGCGTGATGATGGTATCTAGCATCCAAACGCCTCTGTCAAGCGTTGGTACTTGGTGCATGATTGCTTCTTCAAGATTGCCATCCAAATCTTGACGCGCCAAGTGCGCGCGCTCAGCATCGATTGCTACTTCAAGCAGCTTAACCACCGGGCTACTTGAGTAAGTCTCTTGAAAATCGCGTAGGCTTTTAGGATTTAAGCCACCGGGTTGCCGACACATTGCAATCGCCGCGTCGCCGATTTTTTGGGTATTTGCTAAATACTTGTACCGATCAATAATAATAAAGATTGCTACGAACAGCATCAGTAACATAAAGTAAATGATCCCGCCAGACCCGTTGGCGACTTCTAGTATTGCTGCTAAGTTCATACGTTGCTCTTGCTGCCTTCTCTCTAAAAATTGATCGAACGATACTTGCTACACTTTTGTACAAGCACGGATCCCCATGCCGACACCTTAAGTGCGGCATGCGGATCACACACAAACGATACTATTCCAGTGACTTATTGAAAATTACCCACAAACGATACATAGAACGCTCGACCCGACGTATACGTCACTTGATCCAACGTGTTCATACCTGGAGAAGTTGATGTGCCTGAGCCTGGTTTAAACGCCGTTAGATAGTTTGTATTGAAGAGGTTATCAATACCAAAACGGATCTTGGCGCTTGATAATAAGTTAGCGGGGATGTTATTGATTGTGTAATTGACGTAGAGGTTAGTCAGATAGATTGGATCCAGCTTATATGCCTCATTAACCTGGGTGGCTTTGCTATTATCTTGCCACTGCGAACCAATACGCTTAACCGTTGCGCCGACTGCCCAGTCACTGTTTTGCCAGTACAAACCAATTGACTCGAGATCACTTGGAACGTTCGCAACTGACAAACCAGTGTCGTTATACGTTGCTCGATACAATGCCGCGTTAGCATACAAGTTAAAGCCTCCACCCAGAACGATATTGCCAGCGGCTTCAATACCACGGTAGGTCACAGGCGTGCCCTGCGTATAGTAGGTATAGCCTGGATTGTTTGGATCAGATACGGGCAAATAACTCGTGTCGGCATTGGTCTGAAAAATGTCAGCATCAAACGTCCAGCCCTTACCTTGATATACCGTACCTAGCTGATATGTTTGAGTACGCATCGGTTTAGGCAGAGCAGAAACTAATGCGCCTTTTACGTCAGACACTGAGGTCGGAGGAATCACGTCGCCGGTTGCGTATTGCCCATACACCGACCAGTTACGCTCAATCATGTAACGGATATCCAAGAATGGGAGGACATCGTTATAACTACGTACGTTTTGCACAGAGGCCTGACCACCTAAACGACCAATCGTGTTGTCGTCAGCGTACTGTGTCAAATCGTGACTGAAGTAGTTGTATTTCACACCAGGTGTGATGGTCAGTTTGTCTGTTGCCTTAAACGCAAATTCAGCATACGGCTGAATAATCGTCGTAATAAAAGTCTCATTAAAAATAATGCCACCAGAAGCTGCCTGACCTGTCACTGGGTTGACGTAGTTTTGATGACGAGGCGTATTCGAACGCTCTAACTGAAGTCCGGTACGCAAGGTTCCGTAGTCGGTATCCTTTTCGAGGCGTAAGATATTGCCGACTGTTTCATAAGAATTGAGTTTTTCGACGCCACCTTTTCCCCCAGCGACAATCGAGGCCAGCGTTGCATCGGGTGTTGAAAAGTTTGCGTAATTCTGTTGATTCGAGTAGTAGTTGTAGTACGTTTTGTTATCCAGTCTCCAGCCATTGCCTAAATTCGATTTAAAGCCAAGATAGTTAAAACTTGCAGTGACGTCGTACTTCGAGTAGGCAAAGTTATCAGCCCTTAGTGGGTCATTACTGTTCATGTACATCAAGTTACCTTTAAAGTAACTTTGACTCACGCTCGGAGCTGGCGTGTTGTACACAGCAAAGGTCGCTGGGTTTGGACCACCACCTGCGTTTGACGTGTAATTGGTATACGAGATAAACGCAGTCATCGTCGTATCGGCGGTAATCGCTGATTCAAGTTTAAAGCTGACACCCGTGCGATTTTGTGGATTGTAAGTTTGGGCACCGTCGCTCTGAAACTTATGCACGTTAATCAAAAACTTAGTATTTGGTGCTTCTTTCAAATAGCCAGACGCTAATTCTGCGCCATACGTGTACGTATTGAAGCTGCCGTACGTACCAAAAATACTCGAGCGATAGGTATCGTCAACAGGCTTAGACAGGATTCCGATCGTACCGCCAAAGTTGGCAGGGCCCAGTGAAGAAGCTGTACCAGGACTGCGGTCAGAGGTCAGGCCACCGATATAGGGCGCCGGAAAAAAAACTTGTGAATGATGCGTCGGATCATTTGTGTCGTTAAACGGAATTCCGTCAAACGTCATCGTGAAGAAGCCATCTTTAAAGCCGCGGAACCAAATCTTTTCGTCACCGCCGCCCGATCCGTTATTGCTGTAGCCGTACGCGCCAGGCAAGATGCTATTGGCCATGCTGGCAAAAGTTGAAGTAGGTGCTACGAAATTTTCGATATAGTTTTGACTAATTTCGGCGATCGGCCGTGCGAATTCAACAGATGACCTGACCGGAGATGTGACAACCGCTTCGTAATTCTTTGGGTTCTCTGCATCGCCTTTTCCACCAGTCGCGCTAACGATGCCGACGTCAGTTACTTGTTGACCGAAGGAGAACACAGGTACCGTCCCAAGCAGCAACGCCAGCATTGAGGGTTTCAATTTGAATCTATGAACATACGACATAAAGGTCTCTCTAGTGAGTTGAAAGCAGTCAAACAAAAATTAAGATCTCAGAATTTTGGATCTCTAATGTTTCAGCAAAAAGAATCTAGCGTTACATTTTTAAGTATGGTTTTAAAACGAATCCAAGATCAGGTTCGTTCTAATAAGTTAAATCTACAACAACAGGTCTTGCGAGCTAAGACATAGAAAATTTGAAGCCGGTACGGCTTACATAAAAGCGTAATAATCTCAAGTCAAAATGCTCGCGTGCGCCAAAAGATCGATGTCGTTTGCATTAAATGCCGAGCGCATCTCCGTTTCTAATGAGATCATTTTTTGGCATTTTTTTCAGCCAACGTTTCAACAAATGTTTTGAACGACGACATTTCATCAATCATTTATCAGGAAGCTTTTTTAAGATGCGTACCTTCAAACTCAGTCGTTTAGCGGTTTGCCTCGCAGGATTATCATTCGCACCTGCAGCGTGGTCTCAGCCTGCTAACGCACCAAGCATGACATCGACCAATGTAGGCCGCATCCAGGTTGAAGGATTACCAGGCGGTACAGCGACCGGCTTGATCGTGCAAGAAGACACTCCCAAAATGCGCAGTTCAGTAAATCGTGAGGCGATCGAAAGACTCACTCCGCTTGCAAATCCGTATCAGATGATCGATCTGCTTCCAGGCGTCAATACGTTTAGCCAAGATGCAACCGGTTTATATGGCGGCGGTATACGTGTGCGCGGTGCCAATAGTGACCAGTTAGGCTTTACCGTCAACGGCGCGCCGGTAAATGACTCGGGCAATTTTGCGGTGTACCCTATGGAGTACGTCGATGCCGAAAATATTTGTGAAGTTTATTTAACGCAAGGTGGTACCGACACTGATGCGCCTCACGTGGGTGCCTCGGGCGGTAACATTGGCATTAGCTATTGTGCACCCGACGATAAATCTGGGTTTCGATTTGCTCAAACCATCGGTAGTTTGAATAGTAGGCGCACATATGTTCGTGCTGACACGGGCTTGTTTGCGAACGACAAAGCCAAATTTTTCGTGTCGTACTCAAACACCTATGCAAATCAATTTCAGGGCCCTGGCAATGCCCAGCGTGAACACGTCGATATGGGCTTGGAAGTTCGGCCCGACACTCAATGGCGTCTGACTAGTAATTTTTCCTTCAATAAAATGTTCAATAATAATTTTCGAACATTGACCCAGCAGCAAATTGACAACGGCGGCAGAGACCAGACGTTCAGCGCGAATCCAGCGCTCAACCCAACGCCGGTCTTCGGCACCGCCCAAACAGTTGCTGCTGTTACTGCCGATAACACCTACTACCAAAACTCCGTCAATCCTTTCATCAATGTTATTTGGTCTGGTAAGGCTGAATATAAGATGAGCAAAGATGTCACATTTACTGCCGAGCCGTATTTTTGGTACGGACATGGAACGGGAGGTACGCAACAAAGAGTTCTAGCCGAATCTGCCTACTCGGGTTCCACTTTTGGTTATGGCGTTGCAGACCTTAATAAAGATCGCGATACGCTTGATCGTTTGTACGTTTACAGCAGTAACGTGACTGAGACTTATCGCCCTGGTATCACTTTAAAAACGAATGTCCGTATTGATAATCATGATTTGATGGTGGGCGCTTGGCTAGAACGGGCACGACACCTTCAAACTGGACCTGCATTAGCGTTCGACAGTAGCGGTGGCGTGTCTGATCCTTGGCTTTTTAATACAAATCAATATCTTCAATACGGCAACGGTCAAAACTATCAATCTCGGAACTGGCAGACGATAAGCACCTCTACATCATTATTTGCGCAAGACACGATCCGGATGCTAGAGGATAAGTTGTTATTGCAGTTGGGTGTGCGTGGGACACAAATTACGCGTGATTTCACAAATTACGCAAACTCGGGCTCAACTAGCATACTTGGCGCCTCGACTGCTGATTACGACATTAGCAAAACGTATGGCAAGGTGCTGCCTAATATCGGTGTGCGCTACCGACTCGATGAGCAACAACAAGTATTTGCTAACGTAGCCCAAAATATGCGCGTTCCTAACAACAGTGCGTTGGCTAACCTTTTAGTTGGCGGTTCGATCGTCGACGGTGTACTGACAGGTGCGAGGTTACGCGACCCTGAGGTCAAGATGGAAACCTCGACTAACTTCGATCTTGGTTACCGCTTCTCTTCAGACAAATGGACGTTTGCGAGTTCGTTGTATTACATTGACTTCCAAAACCGTATTGCCTCAGCGTATGACGTGACTGCCAACCAGACAATCGATTTCAACGTTGGCTCGGTGACAACAAAGGGCGTCGAGCTAGAGGCTGGTTACAAAATCAATAATAACTGGTCGATGTATGGTTCGGGAACGTACAACATCAGCACCATGAAAAATGATTTACCCTTGACGGCGACTGCAAGCTTGCCGACAGCTGGCGCCGAGTTACCAGATACGCCGAACTGGATGACCGGTCTTCGCCTTTCGTACCAATCTAACACTTGGTATGGCAACCTTGATATGAAATACACTGGTTCAGCTTACTCTACGTTAGTCAACGACGAGAAAATGCCAGCCTATACCCTGTTTGATGGTGCCGTGGGCTACCG
>JBAXLV010000107.1:0-7219 GCA_037134635.1 Alcaligenaceae bacterium | reverse complement strand
GGCTTAAGCACTTGAATAAACGGATCAAGCGCTTGAAACACTAAACGCGACATACCGATCAAAAATCCGAGCGGCACCGCCACTAAAGCAGCCAAACCAAAGCCGAGCCCTACTCGCCCCACTGACCACGCCAGTTGAATCCCAATGCCTTTATCGTTCGGTCCTCGATCGTAAAACGGATTTGCGAGCTGTTCGACAAGCTTGCGTCCGACATCCATGGGCGTTGGAAATGCCGACTTTTGCCCAGACGACGCTGCTGAACCCACTAGTTTGGCGTACTCATCATCCACTGTCTGAGTACTTGAAAATGGCATTGTTCCGATTTGCCAAGCGGCCAAGAACACGCCAAAAATCAACAAAGACAAAATCAAGGCGCGTAGTTTCTCACTTTTAAGCATCGCGCTTAAATCCTCTTAATTGCAAAGCTATCGAGATACTCTTTAGGCTTACTTGAATCAAACACTTTGCCCATGACGGTAATCGACTTGGTGTTTGCGGCCGGCGGAACCAGGCCCGCTTGTTCCATTGCGCGTCGCGCATCTGTTGCCAAGAACACATCGCGCGCTATTTTTTGATAATCGACTTCACCTTTAATCTGACCCCAGCGCTGCATTTGCGTCAAAATCCAGATCGCAAATGACTCCCACGGAAACGGGTCAAAGCCCGCACGATCAGGTACTTTTTTGACGCCACCTAAGCCATCAGCAAAGGTGCCGGTCAACACTTGCTCAACAACCGTTAAGGGCTGATTTAAATAATTGGGTGTTGAAATTGCCGCAGCAATTTCTTTACGATTTTCTGGTTTTTGCGCATAAGCCGTTGCTTCAACAATTGACCGAAGCAAGGCGCCGTAGGTATTGGGATTTGTCGTGACAAACTCTTTACTGGCTGCAAACGCGCAACAGGGATGACCGTCCCACAACTCTTTAGACAAAATATGAATAAAACCAACGCCGTCAAACACCGCGCGCTGATTGACAGGATCCGGTCCTAAAAAGCCATCTATGTTGTCGGCGCGCAAGTTGGCGACCATCTCTGGCGGTGGCACCACACGAATCTGTACATCACGATCAGGGTCTAAACCATTTTCGGCGAGGTAATAACGCAACAGATAGTTGTGCATTGAATAATCAAATGGGATCGCGAACTTGAAGCCTTTCCAGTCTTTTGGATTACGCTTATCTTTGTGCTTCATGGCAAGCGTGATGGCCTGCCCGTTAATATTTTCAATGGCAGGTACGGTGTAAGGCGTGGGCGACGCACCCGCACCGATCGAAATCGCAATGGGCATGGGCGACAACATGTGCGCGGCGTCGTATTCTTTATTCATAGTCTTGTCGCGGATCACAGCCCAACCAGCGGTCTTAATCACTTCAACGTTTAAGCCCTGGCGCTTATAAAACCCCATGGGATCCGCCATGATGATCGGGGTGGCGCAGGTGATAGGAATAAAGCCGATCTTTAAATCTGGCTTCTCTAGCTTGCCGCCTTGCGCAAAGGCTTCTTTTGCGGCTGCCAGGGGAAACAGCGCTGACAAAGCAGCCAACGCAGTGGGTGCGCCGACAGCCTGCAAGAAGCGACGACGCATACCATCTTCAGGAAACACAGCGCGCATAACCGCCTGCTCAACTACGCGCGAGGTCAAGGCCTCTGACGAATGTTGCTCGACCAAGGCTGTGCTGGCTTGATGCTCAGCCTCAGACTGATGCTGGCCACAGGCGCAGCGCAAACGAACATTTGAATCAAACGGATTTGAGAACAGTGACATCGTGAGCACCCTTTGCGTTAAAACTTGACATAGGGTGAACAGCAAATAACGTGCCAACTAATTAGGTCGATTGGATCGTCGTCCTAAAATGCACTCCAAGGGCTAACAATGCGCTACGACAAGGCCAAGAACAATGCCGGTACGCCTTATTTTGAGGCATCGTTCAACGCGCAAGATTTTTTTTGCACCAACTTGGTGCTGCCACGCACCAATACTTGGCTAATTTCATATAACAGTAGCCGAATCAAGTTCAAGCATCACAGGCTGATGATCTGAGGCCTTGGTTTCTTGGTTGACGGCAAAGCTTTTTACACGCGGTGCGAGCGAATCGCTCACAAAAAAGAAATCGCAACCTACGGGTTCTGGACCATAGGTTCGATCGAATAACCTGAAGGTTGACGGATACGCAGCGCCAGGGTGCAGCACATCAAAACTATTCACCAGGTTGCACGCGGCATCTGTTTGAAGCAAGGTGGCGTACTCTTCGCTATCTGGCTCAAAATTAAAATCACCACAAATAATTGTGTCGGTGGTTAGGGGCTTAGGTTGATAGGGGGTGCCCAGCTCTGTTTTTGAAGGCTGTGCAGCCAGCGCGCAACCTTGCAAATGCAAATCACGAAGCGCACGAGTTTGTGCATGGCGCATGAGCTGGTTGTAATACTCAAGATGGCTAGTGATCAGGCGCACCGGGCCCCAAGGTGCTTGCACAGTGCAGGTCAGCGCAATACGCTGCATGCTAGGCGTTGGCTCGACCACTGCGGGATTCGGGTACGGCAAAGGCGTGTGCTGCACCTGCCGTACGGGCAACCGCGTGGCAATCAAATTGCCGAACTGCTGGCGCATCGTGCCGCACGGTGACAATTCATCAACTGCAGCGCTAAAAAAAACCTCAAACCCTGGCAGCAAGGCTTTAACAATCTCAGGTTGATTAGGTTGTGCCGTGCCTGTTAGGGTCGTGTAATTCACGGCAACCTCTTGTAAGCACAACGCATCAAAATCCGCCATGTCACGCGCGACCGTCAAGACGCGCGCAATATCCACTACGCCATCCAAGCCTTTAAACCACTGTACGTTATAGGTCACAATTTTCATTTGATGCCTGCTCGCATAAAAGATTGAACGAACTGACGCTGAAAAATCAAAAAGCCAATTAATAAGGGACCCGAGGTCAGCAAGGTGGCCGCAGTGATGATAGACCAATCGATGCCCTGATCCGTCGACGAGAACACTTGCAAGCCGACGGTGAGTGGGCGGGACTCAACCGAATTACTGACCACCAAAGGCCACAGAAAATTATTCCAGTGATAGCTAACAGAAACCAAGGAAAAAGCGAGATACACCGGCTTGGCTAAAGGGATGTAAACGTGACGCAATACTTGTAGCGCTGAGGCCCCTTCCATTTCAGCGGCCTCAACAAGTTCTTTAGGGATTGTTCGAAAGGTTTGGCGCAGCAAAAAGATTGCAAACGCCGAGGCAAAATAAGGTAAGCCAATTCCAAACAAGGTATCAACCAGACCCAGCTTTGTAAGCGTTTGATAATTTCGCACAATTAAAATTTCAGGCATGATCATTAACTGAATCAAAACCAGTGAAAACATCACGCTTTTGCCGCAAAACTCATAACGCGCAAACGCGTAAGCTGCCAAGGTGCACAGCAGCAACTGCATACAAAGAATGGTCGCCACCAGCAAGGTCGTGTTTAAAAAATAACGTGCAAACGGTGCTGCCTCCCACGCGGCCCTGAAGTTATCAAGTGTGAGCGGCGCGGTGAGCACCCATTTTGTAGCGAACTCAGAGGGATGAAAGGCAGCCCAGCAGGCATATAGCAAAGGCGTGATCCACAACAGCGCCAATACCCAGGCACCCAAGGTAGAAAGCAGCCCGGCTTGAATCCCTTGACTGTTCATCGGTAGTGGGTCCTGCGGTCAAGCACAAAAAACTGTACGAGGCCCACGATTGCCAAAAGCGCCAGCAACACGGCAGTCAAGGCCGAGGCGTAGCCCTGATCCCAGAACTTGAAGCCGACTTCATACAAATAAAAAAGTAAAAGCGAAGAGGCGTTGTCGGGCCCGCCCTTGGTCATGACGATAATGTGGTCAACCATTCTGAAAGCATTGAGCAGTGCGTTGACCAACACAAAAATCGTCGTAGGCATCAAGAGAGGCCACTGAATACGCCTAAAAAAATACCAGCGACTGGCACCTTCGATTTGCGCAGCCTCTTGATAGCTGGGGCTTAAGGTTTGCAAGGCTGCCAAATAAAAGATCATAAAAAAGCCTGCTTCTTTCCAGATCGCCACCATAATGACGGAACCCAAAACCAAGTTTGGATCGCCTAGCCAGTTTTGACTCGCAAAGCCAAACACTTGTAGCACTTGATTAATCAAGCCATACCCTGGCGTGTAAAAGAAGATCCAGATGTTGGCCACTGCAATCATGGGCAAGATGGTTGGTAAAAAATACGAGAGGCGTAAAAATTGACGCCCCGCGATTTTGTCATTGACCCACAAGGCCATGCCTATTGATAGTGCAATCGATACCGGAATCGTCGCCAACGCAAACCATAGGTTATTGATCAAGGATTTCCAGAAGATCGGATCTTCAATCATGCCTTGATAATTATCGAGCCCGACAAAAACACTCGCGCGCCCAGCGCGCGGCGTAGACATCAAACTATCAAGCAAAGTCGCGACGGCGGGGTAATGCGTAAAGCCCACCAAAAAAACGAAGGCAGGCAATAACAACAGATAGGCGTAAAGATGACGACGAGCAGTATGCATCGCGCGATGGGTGACACTTGAATTTAAAATTCAAGCGTCACGCACAACTCTACTTTTGAAAAGGTCTTAACAAACGCGTAGCTTCTGCCTGCGCATCTTTCATGGCTTGCTCGGGCGTTTTAGTGCCCGTTAAAGCCGCTTGCAACCCATCGTTCAGCGCTTTGGTTACGCGCTGGTTATCGTGGGTTGAAAGCTCAGCCACTGCAAACGGCAACTGATCACGCGCCACCAAGGCTGGCGGAAACTCAGCTGCGTACTTTTTCAAGGCCGGTGTTTCATACGCAGCAGGCGAAACGGCAACATAGCCCGTATCTATACTCCATTGTGCAGCGCGTTCAGGTTGGGTCAGCCACTTAGCAAATTTGTATGCACCCTCTTGCTCAGCGGCAGCCGCCTTTTTGAAAATAAAGAAGTTACCGCCCCCTGTGGGTGAACCCGCACGCTCGCCGGCCGGCAACATCGCCACCCCAAAGTCAAACTTGGCATTTGTGCGAATATTGGTCAAATTACCGGTGGTCGTCCAGATCATTGCAGCTTTTTTTTCCATGAAGTCACGCGGCGTTGTTCCCCACTCAACCACACCGGGAGGATGGATTCCATGCTTTTTAGACAGGTCAACCCAGTAGCTCAGTGCCTGAACCACTTTTGGATCATCGTACTGAACGCGATTGCCTTCAGCATTGGCTAAGATGCCACCGCTTTGGGTGCTAAAGCCTTGAAACAACCAGTAAGGAAAGCCACTAGACGGCACTTGAATACCCCATTGTGTGACGTTGCCACTGGCATCTTTTTTAGTGAGCTTTTGACCCATACTGATGGTCTCGGCCCAGTTTTTAGGCGGTGTATTTGGATCAAGGCCCGCCTCTTTAAAGGCCTCTTTGTTCCAGTACAGCACGACCGTTGAGCGTTGAAACGGCACACCCCAGGTCTTGTTGCCAAACTGACCATTCAACATAAAGGCCGGAAAAAAACTTTTCATCCACTCGCGATCGGCATCTGTTTTAACGAAGTTATCGATTGGCGAAATCGCATCTTCATCGGCCAACGTAAAGGTATCCGTTGATAACAGAATCGCGGCCGTTGGCGGTTTACCTGACTTATGGGCGGTCAAAACTTTAACGATCGTTTCTTGATAAGTGCCAGAATACACAGGCACCACGTTGTAATCCGGATTTTCTTTATTGAAATCGGCGGCGTACTGATCGATTGTTTTAGTAATCGGGCCGCCCACTGCCACTGGAAAATAAAATGAAATATCGGTCTTTGCCAATACCGCGGCACTTGTACAAAGCCCTGCTGTGAGTAACACCATACGACTTAGTATCTGCTTCATGCTCAATCTCCTTTCGTTTAAAGACGTAAACCTTGCTTATCAAACCAATGCAAATTCTCAGCACTCCAGCTTAAGTGCACTTCGCCCTGCACCGCCTGCGCCTGCTTGCCCTCAGCCCGCACAGCGATGAGTTGAGATCCAACTCGCGCATGCAACAGCAAATCAGCACCCGTAAACTCGGTTTTTTCAACCTGCACACGATGTCCGCTGCCCAGGTGAATATCTTCAGGACGCAGGCCCATTCGCACCGCCCCCTCGGGCGCAGCCACCGCGATCTCGCTGCCGGCCAAACAACCTTGCTCAAGTTCAAGCAAATTCATTCGAGCGCCCCCAATAAATTGCGCAGCAAATAAGGTGTTTGGTTTTTGATAAATTTCGAAAGGTGAGGCGACCTGCTCAATACGCCCGTCACGCAAAAGCACGACCCGATCTGCCATGCTCATGGCCTCGGTTTGATCGTGCGTGACGTACACCACCGATAAACCAAGCTTCAGTTGTAAAGCGCGCAACTCATGGCGCATTTCCTGGCGCAGTTGCGCATCCAGATTTGAAAGTGGCTCATCCATTAAACACAAACGGCTATCAGCCACAAGCGCCCGTGCGAGCGCCACGCGTTGCTGTTGACCACCCGACAACTGCCCCGGCTTGCGAGCCTGGTAAGGCGTGAGATTTAAAAGGTCGAGCACTTGTTTGAGCCGCTGCTCTATTTCAGAATTGGGCACCCGACGCACGCGCAAACCAAACACAATGTTTTCAGCAACGGATAAATGCGGAAACAAGGCGTAATTTTGAAACACCATCGAGACCCCGCGTCGTGACGACGCTGTCTGGGTGACGTCTTGTCCAAAAATCTCAATTTGCCCTGTGGTGGGCATTTCAAGGCCCGCGATTAAACGCAAGGTTGTGGTCTTGCCACAGCCCGAGGGGCCGAGCAACACAGAAAACTCACCCGCCGCAAGCGTCAAATCAGTTGGATGCAACGCAATAGTGGCATCCCAATGTTTACTGACTTGTGTAAAGCGAACAGCGGTCATGAGTAAATCTATTTTGAGTATTTAGTTTTTATTAGTATCTAGATCGTAGCGTAAAGTCTGTGACACATACATGACATATTTCATTTTTATGCTGCAGCGCAAAAAAACATGCCTCAGCCAAAGCGCTGCGGTTATCATGACCCACTCAAAATGCGCCACGACCTATCAAGCCGCCACACTCTTCGATGCCAAAGCAAAAAAACGCGCTACGTATTTGGGACTTACCCACCCGCCTGTGTCATGCAGCCCTTGCCTTATGCGTCACGGGCGCCATTGTGACCGTCAAACTTGGCGGTAACTGGATG
>JBAXLV010000106.1:0-7238 GCA_037134635.1 Alcaligenaceae bacterium | reverse complement strand
TGCCCGTATTGCGCAAAGACTTTATGGTTGACCCGTATCAAATCATCGCGGCACGTGCGATGGGGGCCGACTGTATTTTATTGATCGTGTCAGCCTTAAGCACCTTTCAGCTGAGCGAATTTGAAGCTTGTGCCTTTGAGCTTGGTATGGATGTTTTAGTCGAAGTGCACGATGCCCAAGAACTTGAAATCGCGCTCGATCTAAATACATCATTACTGGGTATTAACAACCGAAATCTGCGCACGTTTGAAACATCGTTGCAAACAACGCTTGATCTGCTGTCGCAAAGCCCAGCTGACAAACGCGTGATTACCGAAAGCGGCATTTTGAACCCTGCCGATGTACAACGCATGCGCGCACACGACGTTCATGCCTTTTTGGTGGGCGAAGCGTTTATGCGCGCGCCAGAACCCGGGGTTGAATTAGCGCGACTGTTTACCTAGCAGCGCTTCAGAGCTGTGCGCTGCGATCGCTGCGGCTAAAGCCCGATAGTATTTGGGTCAGCCCGCGACTGAGCGCGATCACTTTAAACAGTTCGCCCATCTCGGCTTCAGAGAGTAGTTTTTGCACTGCGCCATGGGTGTACGCAAGGTGCTTGGTGTCGGTTTGATCAAGCCCATACAACAGTTCTGGCATACCACTATTAATTAAAAATCTCGCCTGCGAGGTATAGCCCAGCACCTCGAGCTTAGCGGCAAGGGCCGCGTCAGCAATGGCCGTAAAATCTACGTGTGCAGTGATGTCTTGTAAGCCCGGAGCTAAAAACACATCATCGTGTGCGCGATGCTGAACGTGGCACATTAGCGTGCCACGCTGGCGTTGCGGATGAAAAAATTCGTGGCGTGGAAACCCATAATCAATTAACAGCGCTGCCCCATTCGCGAGCCAGGTTCCAAGATCGCGAACCCACGCCTCGGCCTGTAAGTTGATTTCTGAGCGATATCCCGGCAAATAAGGCATGCGCGCGCGCACGGCCTGCTCAAGCGCAGCAGGTGCTGCCCGGTCTTGAAATTTAAAACCCTCGCCGTCAGAAATCACACCGCGTTGTAAGACTTGGTCTTCGTCTTCTGACCAGGCAAATAATTCAACCGGCATCGCATCGAGCACTTCGTTGGCCAAGATGCAACCCGTGAAGCTTGCGGGCGGGCGCGATAAC
The DNA here is from genome assembly GCA_037134635.1 of Alcaligenaceae bacterium. GTDB lineage: Bacteria > Pseudomonadota > Gammaproteobacteria > Burkholderiales > Burkholderiaceae_B > Zwartia. Next base: position 6,082 of record JBAXLV010000106.1, on the reverse strand, counting down.
CAAACGACGCGTTCGCCCCAGGGTGCGAGCAGCTGTTGCTGCCTAGCTTTTAAGTCAGCGGATACTTCGAGTATGAAATAGTTGGCGCTAAGGCCTTGCGTATCCAAGGCGGTTAAAACACTATGCGCCAAGGCACCGCTACCCGCACCAAACTCAAGAATGTCTGTTGAATTAACTTGCTGTAACACTTCAGCGACTTGCCGCGCGAGCGTGTAGCCAAACAGCCGCGTCAATTGCGGTGCGGTCACAAAGTCACCGCTCAGTGTATTTGCCTGCGCAAGCTTGACGCTTCCGGCGGCGTAATAACCCAGACCCGGCGCATAAAGCACCTCGTGCATCCATTGACTGAAGGGCACCCAACCACCCTGCTCTTGAATGCGGGCATGTAAAAAAGCGCTGACACGTTGGCTATGCGCCAGCGCGTCAGCGCTTACCGGGATTGAAGTCTCGGCAGCCACTGCGTGGTTACGACTTAACGGCGACCGCCGTCAAAGGTAAAGCCACGACGTGCACCTGTTGCAGCACGTGGCGCACCTGGGCGTGGAGCACCAGCGCGAGCCGGGCTGTCACCGCGAGGAGCAAAGGTTTTACCACTCGGTGCTGCGGCACGCGGGGCAAAGTCACGCGCGGGGCGTGCAGGCTTGCCTGCATAGGCCGGACGGTCTGAAGCACCACGCTCTGTACGGTGTTCAAACGCACGCGGCTCAGTGCGCGCATTTGCGTAAGGGTTCTCGCTGCGCGCTGCGTGTGGTTGATCACCACGTGGGGCATAGCTGCGATCACCAAATGATTTTTCACCGCGAGGTGCGTAAGACTTTTCACCGCGAGGTGCAAACGGTTTGTCACCACGGGGGGCAAAAGATTTTTCACCACGCGGAGCAAAAGGTTTGTCACCACGTGGCGCAAAGGTACGCTCGCCACGGTCGGCAAAGGGCTTGTCACCGCGAGGTGCGTAAGGACGTGATTCACGGCCGGCGTAACCACCACTGGGGGCTGAGCTACGATCGTTACTGAAGCGACCACCTTTTTTACCGCCTGCACCGCGTCCAGCGCCTTCAGGACGCGCGCTGGGTGTGCGTTGTGGCTCAAGACCTGCAATCACTTCAGAAGGAATCTGGTGGCCAATAAAGTGCTCGATACGGCGCACTTTATGACGCTCGCCATGTACGGCCAAGGTAAAGGCCAAACCATCACGCCCAGCGCGACCGGTACGACCGATGCGGTGAACATAATCTTCGGGCTGCATGGGCAAGTCGTAATTGATCGCGTGACTAATCGCTTGCACATCGATACCACGTGCAGCGACATCGGTTGCAACCAGCACACGTACACGACCGTCTTGAACTTCGGTGAGGGTGCGTGAACGTTGACGCTGATTCATGTCGCCATGCAAGGCCATCACTGAAAAACCATTATCTGCCAAGTGCTCGGCCAAATCATCTGCACCACGCTTGGTGGCGGTAAAGACAATCGCTTGATCCATTGCGGCATCGCGCAAGATATGATCGAGCAAACGCAATTTGTGGCCAGCATCATCTGCATACAACAGTGTTTGTGAGATATTGGCGTGACGATCTGACTGCGACGCCAATTCAATACGCTGTGGGTCACGCATCATGCGCGCTGCCAACTTGGCCACCGTGCCATCAAGCGTTGCCGAAAACAATAAAGTTTGACGATCTTGCGGTGTGCGATCAACGATGGTGTTGATGTCATCAATGAAGCCCATATCCAGCATACGATCGGCTTCATCTAAAACCAAGGTGTGCACGGTTGACAGATCAACACGGCGAGCTTGCAGGTGATCAAGCAGACGACCAGGTGTTGCCACCAGCACGTCAACGCGACGCGATAAAGCTTTTAGCTGCGCGCCGTAAGGCATGCCGCCCACGACTGTTGCAATACGCAGATCATCAAGATTGCTGCCGTACGCGGCGGTGGCTTCACTGACTTGCAAAGCCAGTTCGCGCGTGGGGGTCAAGACCAGCACCTGCACGCCACGGCCTTTGTTGGCGGGTTTTTGTGCGATTCGGTTGAGCGCTGGCAACATAAAGGCTGCGGTTTTACCACTACCAGTTTGCGACGAAACCATTAAATCAGAACCTGCCATGGCAGGCGGAATCGCAGCCAATTGAACTGGCGTAGGGGTGGTAAAACCCGTGCGTTGAATTGAAGAGAGTAAAGCGGGCGCGAGCCCTAACGAATCGAAGGACATGACTTTCCTAGAGGCCAGATAGTGGCCATATGACGCAGCCCGGAGAATTGGTAGACCGGCGGTAGTCGGTTGAATCGAGCATCGTGCCGACCGAATCAACCGAACGTCTGGGCTGGAGATCCATCTATCTGGATCACACTTGCTGCCCACGAAAGGAAAGGAGGTCAGAAATCGATGATGTGTGTGCTTGGCTAGGCAAAGCCTGCCAGCGACTGCGACATCTTTTTTGCAGTGTGCGAATACTACCCTACTTTTAGCTCGGGGTAAACCCTTTAAGGCGAATAATTATGCTTTCCAGTCAATTACTTGCAAGTTTCGTTGTAATAACCACGCATTTGCCGCTTTAAAGTGACCACAGCCGATAAAGGGATTCGCTCCCCGTCGTGCGGACAGTGGCGAGGGGTGATTACAGCTCAAAATCAAGTGCTGAGGCTCATTTGCAAGCAAGCTTTGTTTAGCTTGCGCGTGGGCACCCCACAGCATAAACACCTTAGGTTTTTGATCTTGTGCCACACAACGAATCAGGGCGTCGGTCACCGTCTCCCAACCTTTGGCGGCATGCGAGGCGGGCGCACCGTCTTCAACCGTAAGTGCCGTGTTCAACAACAACACCCCTTGTTGTGCCCAGCGCGTCAAATCGTTGTTATCTGCGTTGGGCTTGAGCATCAATTGCAAGGGGTCATCTGGATACTCAAGCTCAATCTCGGCGAGAATATTGCGCAAACTAGGCGGACGCGCCACACCGTTGGGTACCGAGAACGCCAACCCCTGCGCCTGCCCCGGGCCATGATACGGGTCTTGCCCCAGAATCACGACGCGAACATCGTTGGGGCTTAGCGCTTCAAGCGCCCGAAACGGTTGAGTCGGGTAAATGATCGCTTTACTTTTTAGCCGTTGCTTGAGCATCGCTGACAACGCTTCAAGCGTCTGTTTGACCTCAGGCGTACGCAACACCGTTTGCCAGGCAGGCGCTAACGGTGCGACGTGCATAGACAAATCACTTTGCGTCAAAAGATTTGAGTCCATCAACGCTTCAGTGACTCAAGTTGTGCCACCAGGGCTTGCTGATAGGCGCCCAGGCGCTGCTGCGTGCTGGCACGTCGCGCCTCTTGTGCAGCCAGCGCTGCAGCAGTCGCTTGCGGTAACGCAGCCCACACGGGTTGCGGAAAATGTGCGTCCTCTTGCCAGCGCGGAATCACATGCCAGTGCAGGTGCGGCACCACATTGCCAAAGGCAGCCAGATTGATCTTATCGGGCTTAAGCTCGGCGCGTTGTACCTGCTCAACCAGAAACACCACACGCATGAGTTCAGCTTGTTCGGCTGCGCTGAGGTCGGTCATCTCAACCACATGCGCGGTCCAAATGACGCGCGTAAATCCCGGATACAACGCGTCGGCCGCATCAATGACACGCAGTTGTGCGTTCTGCCACAGAACAGGGCCACCCAAGGTTTGGCAAAGCGTGCAGTCAGGACTAAGCATCTTCAAGTGCCTTCACAATACACTTAAGAACCTCAACGCGCGCGTAATGCTTGTCGTTTGCAGGTAAAACATGCCACGGCGCCTCAAGCGTATTGGTGTGTGCAAACATCTCTTTGGCTGCTGTCGCATAAGACTTTGCTTTGCGTCGATTGCGCCAATCATCCTCGGTAATTTTAAATTGCTTGAAAGGCGAATGCGTACGCTCTTTAAAACGCTTGAGCTGCTCATCGGGCGTCACATCCAACCAAAATTTCAACACAATCGTGCCTTGCTCGACCATCTGTTTTTCAAAATCATTGATTTCATCATAGGCGCGTACCCAACTTGCCCGCGACACCAGCTTTTCAACCCGCTCAACCAAAACGCGTCCATACCAAGAGCGATCAAAAATTGCGACACGTCCACGACGTGGCACATTACCCCAAAAGCGCCAAAGGTAAGGTCGCGACATCTCAGCGGGCGTCGGTGCTGAAACCGGCATCACATCAAACTGACGCGCATCAATCGCACGCGTCACGCGTCGAATCGCACCGCCTTTTCCTGCGGCGTCTGCCCCTTCAAACACTAAAGCAAGCGCTTGTTTTTTAAACGCCTTACTACGCACGGCAAGCGCCAAACGATTTTGCAACTGCAAAATTTGTGTTTCGTACTCCTCTTTACTCAGCGTCAGCGCTGGTTGCAGCTGTACCGCGGGATACACGACGGACTGGAACGACGACTGACGCGCGGGATCATGGAACTTGGGCACTTTCGGCGCGGTGGTCTTTAGCGCATGCAAGATTGCCTGAGCGGTACGCACCGTACGCAACTGTGGATCTGCACTCGGGATAATGACCCACGGTGAGTGCGCCGCATCGGTCGCTTCGATAATCAGTTGACCTGCGCGTCGGATGGATTCAAATTTTTTCTGCGCCCTCAGATCAAGCTTGTTCACCTGCCAGGCAGTCGATGGATTCGACAAAAGCTGTTCTGTGCGCGCGCGCTGAGCTTCGCGCGATAAGTGAAACCACAACTTAATCACCTGAACCCCATTGGCGACGAGATTCGCTTCAAGTCGTCGTACAAAACGAATGTTTTGTTCAAGCGCATCAATATCCTGGTGCTTGCGCGCAGCCGCTTTAAATAAAGGCGTATAACCCGAACCAAACACAATGCCGATTTCACCTTTTGCGGGTAGCTTCTGCCAAAATCTTCGTGCGGGGGGATAGGCGCGATCTTCATCATTTGGATCAGGGAACGCAACGGTGTGAATGTGCCGCGGATCCATCCAGTCGTTGAGCAAGTTAATCGTCTCGCCCTTGCCGGCACCATCGATGCCCGCAATCAAAATCAACAATGCGCGATCTTTCAGATTGATGTGGCGGTATTGCTCGTTGATCAACTGCACACGTAAATGCGCTTCAATTTTTTTGAATTCTGCTTGAGACAGCTTAGGATCTGTTTCGGCTTCTTGAAACATCAGGTTGTGGCCTTTGCGTTGGCTAACGCTGCTAATCGCGCTGCACGCACCGCGTGTTTGATTTGCTCGGGCACACTTGCACCCCGCGCCGCGGCGCCCGCATCAACGGCTAAAACGATCGCCAACCAAGACACCCACGCACTTCGCGCAGTATTGATCTTCTCATCAACCAATCCCGCAACCGTCAACAACGCGTCAAAGCGTTCGGGTTTACGTAGCGCATCGCAGGTTTCAAATAACGACAAAATCATTTCAGCACGCTGCGGTTCATTAACAGGGGCTGCGCTTTGGGTCGTGATTGCTGGCAACATAATCTGCAGTAACCGCGCCAAGTCCGCACACTCACTGGGTACGCGTAAGCGGGTAGCAAGGGCTTTTAACGCGTTGGTATCTAAGCACAACACGGCATAACGCGACGACAGCGGCAAACCTTGTTGAGCCGCACGATCAACAAGCGCTTGTACGCGAGGCGTCAAGACAAGTTCAGGCATGGTACGGCTAGCGACACCAATCTCTGCCAGTAAGGCCAACATGCGCGACGGCGTTGTACTCATCAATCCGCGCGCAAGCTCTTGCCAGACCCGTTCAGCGACTAATGCATCGACTTCGCCTGAGGCCACCATCTTTCGGCACAGCGCGAGCGTTTCTGGCGCCACGACAAAATCGGTGAAGCGTGCCAAAAACCGCGCAAGCCGCAAAATGCGAACGGGATCCTCTTCAAACGCGGGCCCCACATGGCGTAAGACTCTTGCATTGAGATCTTCGACACCATGCAGCGGATCAAAGAGCTCGCCGGCAATCGACTGCGCGATGGCATTGACCGTCAAGTCACGACGCTTAAGATCTTCTTCGAGTGAGACCTCGGCACCGGTATAAAAGGTAAAGCCTTTATAGCCTCGCCCTGATTTACGCTCAGTGCGGGCCAAG
>JBAXLV010000105.1:0-7244 GCA_037134635.1 Alcaligenaceae bacterium | reverse complement strand
CGCGGCGCCGGCCCTTGGAGCGACTTTGTCTTTGCCGAAATGAAAAAATGGAAAACGATCGCACAGCTTGCAAACATCAAAGCCAGCGAATAGTTTTCAACCTCTTTTAACCACCTTAACTTAGAGCGCATTCATCACTATGTCATCCGCAGAACCGCGTTTTTTAACGCTTCATGAACTTGTTCAAAAAGCCCGCCAAAAACTTAATCACGATAATTGGGACTACATCGTCGGCGGAACCGAAACCGAAACGACACTCCGACGTAATCGCGCCTCAATTGATGCGCTGGCATTTCGTCCACGCGTCTTGCGCGATGTCAGCAATGTCAGTGCGCGCACGACGTTTTTAGGGCGAGACTTACGCTTACCGATTCTGCTGGCCCCGGTTGGTAGCCTTGAGTTATTTGCGCAAGGCGCGGGTGCAGCCTCTGCCAAAGCAGCCGAACAGTTCGGCATTGCGCATATGCTCAGCTCGGTATGTCAGCCCGGCATCGAGGCGGTCGCTGAAGCAGCCCCCGAGGCCTTACGGATTTTTCAGTTATATGTGCATGGCGATGCCGCATGGGTCGATGCCATCGCGGCTCGCGCCGAGGCAACGGGTAATGGCGCTTTTTGTTTAACGGTCGACACGGCACATTACAGCCGACGCGAACGCGATCAAGCCAAACGCAATATCCGTCGACTCGCCGTTCCTGGCCGTGAGTTTCAACCCAAACTCACTTGGAAAGATGTCGAACGCCTAAAAAGCAAACTGAAGATTCCACTGATTCTTAAAGGCATTGCCACCGCCGAAGATGCCGCAATGGCCGTCGACCATGGCGTAGATATGGTGTACGTATCCAATCACGGTGGACGACAGTTGGATCATTGCCTAGGCTCAATGGCAGTGCTGCCAGAAGTGGTCAAGGCAGTCAACGGTCGGGCAACTGTTATTGTCGATGGCAGTTTTAATCGTGGCTCGGATATCGTGAAAGCGATTGCAGCGGGTGCGCATATTGTCGGCATGGGACGCATGCAATGTATCGGTCTTGCCGCCGACGGCGCAGACGGTGTGGTTCGAATGCTTGAGATTTTAGAAGACGAGATCAAAATCTGCATGGGCTTGATCGGCGTGAATTCACTTTCTGAACTCAACCCAAGTTACTTGCAAGCCGTGGCGCCACTAAGCCCCAATGATGCGCTGAGTGCCTTTCCACTCTTGTCGTTGGATGAAAAAGCGTTTTATTAAGTACGACTGCTCAAGCTGCACTCAAGTTTAGAGCAAGGGAAGCTTCGCATCGGTTGCAATTTTTTTCCAATGCGCGGCTTCTTTCTTGTACTTGCGTTTGAACTCAGCCGGCGTATCGATAATGGCGTATTGCCCCGATACAGCCAGAATTTTTTGAAACTCAGCTTGCATCAGTGTTTGCTTAAGTGCTGCATTGAGCTTATCAATAATGGCCGGCTGTGTTCCGGCAGGTGCCACTAAGCCGTTCCAGATATCGAGCTCAAACATTGGCAGACCCGAGGACATCATCGTCGCCACGCCGGGCAGTTCGGCGGCAGGATTCGCTCCTGTGACGGCCAGGGCCTTCATGCGCTTTGATTCGAGCATCGGGGTCACCACATTCGGTGCAAGTAATGCCATATCCACTCGGCCCGCCACTAAATCATTAATGACAGCCGCCGCGCCTTTATAAAGCACAGCGGTCAGTTCAATATTGGCCTCTCTTTTTAACCACTCAACTGTCAATTCGTTTGCATGTCCAGTCGTGGCCGCAGTTAACCCCGTCGGTGACGACTTTGCTAAACGAATCAGTGACGCAAGGTCATTGGCTTGACTTTGAGGCGGCACGACCAGCACATGCGGGTAACCGGCAACCGAACCGATCGGCGCGAAATCGCGTTCAATGTCGTAGGGGAGTTTGGCATAACGTGCCCCCGCCACAGAGAGCGTACCGCTCGAAGCAAGCATCAGTGTGTAGCCATCGGCAGGGCTTTTAATCAATTCGATCGCTGCAATCTGCGCGTTTGCGCCCGGACGATTATCGATCAGCACTTGCTGTCCAAGCGCTTTACTCATGCCATCCGCCATCGCACGCGCCGAACTATCGGTGGGACCGCCTGCCGCGAAGCCAACAAGTATTTTTATCGGACGTTCGGGATATTGGGCTAGCGCACACTGTGAAGCAAAAACGCTACTCAGGCCCCATAGCAAGCCTATGATTATTTTTTTTGTCATTGATGCAGTAATAGTTAAGTTAAAGGGCTCAACAATGCACAAACTGTTCAGAACGCCGTGGCTGTGGAAGATTGTCTTCAACCGCCGTACGATCCAGTTCAAGCTTAAACGTATCGGGATCGATTGCACCAAGCTCGTAAATCTCCATCCAAGTGACTTGTCCAAGCTCATCAGGATTTGGTCGTCTCATTACCTTGCAAACAAGCGAGGGGAATTTTTTTTGTAATTGTGCATGCATAGATTCAATCCGCGCCTTGAGGTCTGGCTGATCCGGCGGCATAAATTTGTAATAAATGAAAAGTTGCATGGCTATGTTTTGCCCAAACCATTCCAGCGTTGAACAAGATCGGTCTCTAAACCAAACAAATCCAGCACGCGACCAATGGTGTGATCGATGATGTCGTCAATCGACTTTGGCTGAATATAAAGTGCAGGGACCGGCGGCATAACAATCGCACCATTCTGCGTTACCTGCAGCATCGACTTTAAGTGGCCCGCATGCAAGGGGGTTTCGCGCACCAGCAACACAAGCCGGCGTCGCTCTTTGAGCACGACATCGGCGGCCCTTGATATCAGATTACCTGTGATGCCCCAGGCAATTTCAGAAAGGGTATTGATCGAGCACGGCGCAACAACCATGCCAAGCGTCACAAAAGAACCTGACGCAATCGTCGCGCCCACATTTTTAGCCGAGTGAACAACGTCTGCAAGCGCCTGAACTTGCGCCGGGTTGAAATTTGTTTCAGCCGCCATCGTCAGTTTGGCTGAGTCGGTTAAAACAAGATGCGTTTCAATGTTAGTCGCTTGCAACACCTGTAATAGGCGCACTCCATACGCCGTACCCGACGCGCCGGTGATTGCAACGATTAACCTTCTTGGAATCATCGACATAAGTGTTTATCCAGAATTCTTGGCCAGTGCTCGACCTTGTAGTCTATAGTTGAGCATATTAAAACGATTACAACTAGGAGAACCCTTATGGCGACGGACAACTCGAACTTTTGCGTGCAAATCCTCAGGCTGTTAACCGCAATCGCTTTCGGCTTTGGGTTTCAAATGGTCTGCGCTCAAAGCGCAACGGGCTACCCCAATCGCCCGGTGACCATGGTTGTGCCCAATGCAACAGGAGGTACAAATGACATCGTTGGGCGTCTGATTGCGATCGAGCTGGCTGAAGAGTTCAAACAATCAGTCGTATTGGTGAATAAACCGGGGGCTGGCGGCAATATCGGCACCGCCCAAACCAAAACCGCAGCTGCGGATGGCTACACCCTTTTAATGACCGTTAACAGCGCCCAGGCGATTAATCCTGCGCTATACAAAAATGTAGGCTTTGATCCGGTCAAAGACTTTATTCCCATCACGATTATCGGCAGCGTTCCCAACGTGTTGGTGGTTCATCCATCGTTTCCAGCTAAAACTCTGGCTGAGTTTTTGGCCTTGATCAAGGCGAATCCCGGCAAGTATCAATATGCCTCGGCCGGGAACGGCACGGTCAATCATTTACTCGGGATCATGATGGATCAAAAGGGCGCCTACAAGATGGAGCACATTCCTTACAAGGGTGTCGCACCGGCAATGGCTGATGTCTTGGGCGGACAGGTACCGATTGCGTTTGCTAGTCTTCCCTCTGCGCTGAGCAACATCCGTCAGGGGCAACTGCGTGCGCTTGGTGTCAGTACCGCTGTGCGTTCGCCTTCGCTTCCCGACGTGCCCGCGATGATTGAACAAATACCCGCCTTTTCGGGCGAGCTCTGGGTAGGTCTGTTTGCGATTGCCGGTACGCCGGCCGAGATCGTAGACAAGATCTATCAAGCCACTGCAACAGTCATGAAAAAACCTGCCATGCAAAAGAAACTGGGGGACTTGGGGCTTGAGCTTGCCTTTGACACGCCCGCACAATTTAAAGCGCGGCTCGATGACGATATCGTGAAATGGCGCGAGATTGTAAGAGCCTCGGGCGCAACCGTAGACTAAACAGAGTGCGATAGGAAATAGCGAGACAGCGTCTCGCTATTTTTTTATTTGATCAAGCGATCACTTGCAAGACGGGCACCTTCTGCCAGCGTGCGCAATTTTGCCCAAACAACGTCTGTCGCTACTCTGCCCATGCCCGCTGAGGTATCAAACCCACAATCGGTTCCTGCGAGCACTCGCGTCGGATCACCGACTTCTGCCGCACAGCGTACCAAGCGGTCTGCCACCACCTCGGGGTGTTCGACAAAGTTAGTCAACACATCGATGACACCCGCGACAATCACTTGATCATCCGCCAAGGGTCGCTCACGTAACACCGTCATTTCATGCGCATGGCGTGCATTTGCGAAGGGCAGCACAAACCCACCTACTTTTGCCTGACTAACTACGAGCCAAATTTTATGCAACGGTACATCACAGTCGTGCGGGCCCTCGTAATTGCCCCAGCACACATGCATGCGGACCCGATCGCGCGGGATATTTCGTAACGCGCTATTGATCGCAGTCACGACACGTTCGACAAAGCCTAAAAATTTTGCATCAGATTCATCGTGATAAGACACGTGGCGCTCGAGTGCTAAATCAGGGCAATCAATTTGTAAGATGAACCCATTATTCACAATCGCTTCGTATTCGAGACGCAATGCCTCACCTAGCGCCGCGAGATAAGACTCTTCGGTTGCGTAGTGCTCATTTTTGCAGGCTGCCGCAATGATCCCTGGCGAAGGCGCAGTTAAAAAAGCCTCTGAAAACTTACTTGAACGACCCGCCAATTCGGCCTTAAAGTCTATCGCCTCTGAGGCGGCGAGCGCTGGATCGATATATTGAATGTCGCCCGTGACGCGTGGCGGCAAGAAATTACTCACCGCCACCTTATCAGTCGCCTGCGCCGACATCATCTGCTTGAACTCGGGATAGCGCTCAACATCGCCACGTGCCCAACGCTTCCAACTACCCGAGAAACCCGACATACGGCGCTGAACATACAGAAAAAATCCCTCCCGCTGCTGCTCGCCGTTATTACCAACATCGATACCATTAGACAGTTGACGTTCGACGCTCTCTTGCATTGCCCGATGACCCGCATCGTTAATCAACGCCTCATCAACGTGCTCGCCATTCGCACGGCGCGCGTACATTTGAACGAGTGCGGCTGGGCGAGGCAGACTACCAGTGTGGGTAGTTAAAATTCTTTCGCGACTGTGTTGCATAATTTGATTGCTATCCGGTTGATATTTTTAACGGCCGCACGCAAGATCGGCCTGTAAACGCATACGATCAATTAAAGAGCTTAGATCAGCCTCGGTCAACTGATTCGTCAAACTTGCGCAGACGATCGTGTGGGTGGGTTGATTAAAGGGCTGTCCGACGGGCACCGCAACGATTGTGACGCCCGCGATGTAGGTGCCTCGATCAATGCTGTACTCATTTTGTGCGGCCAACTGAACCTCGAGATGCCAGGTTTCAAAATCTAAAGGGCCTGCCCATCTGAGCTTCTCGAAACGTATTTTGAGTTCGTCGGGTGATTGGCCGCTAAAGGCAGCCACAATACGACCCGTCGCGCTGAGCAAGGAGGGGAAGACACTACCAACATCAACATGCAACCGGAAGGGGATCGTTGAGCGCGATAGCGCGACGACAACCATTTGCTCGGGATCTGTGACATCAACAGCAATCGCCGTCACGTTATACGCAGAGGATAATTCGTCTAACCCTGCTTGGATCAAACTCGGGAATGCATTGGAGTCGATTGCGCTGCGCGCAAGTGCCAGCATTCCGATGCCAAGCCTGTAATGTTTACTATCGCGATCAAACGCGACCAGTTTTTCTTCAACCAGCACCCGCAAAATATGCAAACACGTGCTGGGCACCAAGCCTAAAGATTGCGCGATCGCGTTGACACCCAGTGAGGCACGCGATTTGCCAAGCAAACGCAAAATTGCAATTGAGCGTGTTACGGCTGGAACGGACCGAATCACTGGCTTGGGTCTGGTCGCCCCAAGGACGTTTGCACGCGCCTGTGATGCTTGCCTCACCCGCTCAACACTTTGATCGCCTTGAGTCATTCAAACGCCCGTTTATGAAGTAGCCGCTACCGTTAAGTACGATGAATTATTGTACTAATACAATAGAATAATCTATTTGACAACAAATATGCCAAACGATACAGTCAGGTATCGAGATTCGCTGTCGTCCCCTTGAGCGCCGCGCCACAGACCAATCAGAACAAAATAATGGCAAAACTTACCGCGTTCACGTCTTACGCAGATGCACAAGCCAACTTTTCAACCGAAAAGCTGTGGGCGTTATTCGACGGCGATCGCGAGCACCTGAACATCGCCCATGAGTGCGTCGACCGACACGCTGGCAGCGAACAAACCGCGGTGATCGTATTGCGCACCGATGCCCCAGACGAGCGAATTTCATACGACCAACTCGCCAAGCGTTCGTCACAGATGGCGCATTTTTTAAAAGAAAAAAATATCAAAGCGGGCGATCGCGTCGCGATCATGCTTGAACCATCGCTTGCTTTCTATACCTGTCTGTTTGGCATCATGAAAGCAGGCGCAATCGCCGTGCCGCTCTTTACGCTTTTTGGCCCCGATGGCTTAAATCTTAGAATCGCAGACTGCCTACCCAGCCTTTTGTTTACCAACGCAGAAAAAATCAATATTGTTTCTGCTGAGTATCACTCGCGCGCCGTGTTAGCAGACGATCAACTGATGACCTTACTGGATCAATACCCAGAAGAGCGTATTGAAGTGACTACAAAAGCCACTGACTACGCCATGTATCAATACACCTCGGGCACAACACGTGAATTACCCGAGGCCGTTAAACATACACATCGCTCGATTGTGACGCTCATGGTTGCAGCACTGTATGGCACAGGACTACGCCCCGGCGATCGCTTCATGTGCCCCTCATCGCCCGCCTGGGGGCACGGACTGTGGCATGGCACGCTTGCTCCCATGGCCATGGGACTGACGATTGGCGCGTTTGCTGGAAAATTCAACGCCGAGTTACTGTTAAAGGGGTTAGCAAC
>JBAXLV010000104.1:0-7309 GCA_037134635.1 Alcaligenaceae bacterium | reverse complement strand
TGTAATCCCAGCCATGGTCTGCCGTAGTGCTTTCGCTCGTCACAGCGGCAGAAGCCGAAGCCAAGTTATAAGGGTCAGCAAGCTTGCCTGGTAGTGGCAGCAAGCGAGTAAATGTGGGCTCTTGCTTCATCGTATTCAGGAAGCGATTTGTTGCGATATAGACCGCATCAATGCGTCCTGCCAAGAAGTCGTCAAGCTGCACTTTCATTGCGCCGATCAGACGGTCGAGCTCAGGCTTATCACCTAAGCCAATTGCTTGAGAAACAATATCTGCACGCATCCGGGTTAGCACACCCAGGCTTTTGTTACCGAACGCCGTAAACTGTGTACGAATATTTTTGTCAGCGAACTCGCGCGTGCGTGACAACACCAAACGCATGATGTTGGTATTCAAACCACCGCAAAGACCTTTATCGGTCGACACCACGACAATACCGACAGCCTTGATGTCGCTACGCTCGATTAAGTATGGATGCGTGTAATCAGGATTGGCCTGCATCAAACGCGAGGCCATATCGTGGACCTTGGTCGCATAGGGACGGCCCGCACGCATCCGCTCTTGCGCTTTGCGCATTTTGGAGGCGGCCACCATCTCCATGGCCTTAGTGATCTTGCGCGTGTTTTGCACGCTCTTGATCTTATTACGAATCTCTTTAATTCCTGCCATTTCGCTTCCTGTGTCAGACCTGGGTTTCAGGTATCAGACCATCTGCTTAGCGCGACCCTGAACAACCAGTGTTCAGGGAAACGCGATAGCGGGTTCGTTAAAACGTACCGTGCTTTTTAAACTCAGCCAATGCAGCCACTAACTCAGCTTCGTCGTCTTTTGACAACTCTTTTGAGCTTTCAATGCGCTCGACCATCGCTGCATTTTTGTTTTTGAGGTGATCTTTAAGACCTTTCTCAAAAGACAACACGCTAGAGACTTCGACGTCATCGAGGTACCCGTTATTTGCTGCAAACAGAATCACACCTAACTCCCAGACTTGCAGAGGCTGGTACTGAGGCTGTTTCAATAGTTCAACCACGCGCTTTCCGCGCTCGAGCTGACGGCGCGTTGCGTCGTCAAGGTCAGAAGCAAACTGTGCAAACGCAGCCAACTCCCGATACTGGGCCAAGTCGGTACGAATACCACCCGAGAGCTTTTTAATGATCTTGGTTTGTGCAGCACCACCCACGCGAGAAACCGAAATACCCGCATTAATTGCTGGACGCACACCTGCGTTAAACAAATCGGTTTCAAGAAAGATTTGACCGTCAGTAATCGAGATCACATTCGTTGGTACGAAAGCCGACACGTCGCCCGCTTGCGTTTCAATAATCGGCAACGCAGTTAACGAACCGGTTTTACCTTTTACTGCACCTTTGGTGAACTTCTCGACGTAATTTTCGTTTACACGCGCAGCACGCTCGAGCAAGCGCGAATGGAGATAAAACACGTCGCCAGGGTAAGCTTCACGACCTGGTGGACGACGCAGCAACAGTGACACTTGACGGTAAGCAAACGCCTGTTTGGTTAAGTCGTCATACACAATCAGTGCATCTTCGCCGCGATCACGGAAATATTCACCCATCGTGCAACCGGCGTAGGCCGATAAGTACTGCATCGCGGCTGAGTCAGATGCCGTTGCGGCCACAATGGTTGTGTACTCCATGGCGCCATGCTCTTCGAGCTTGCGCAATACGTTATTGACCGTTGATGCTTTTTGACAAATCGCAACATAGATACATTTAACGCCTTTACCTTTTTGGTTGATGATCGCATCAACGGCAACAGCGGTCTTGCCTGTTTGACGGTCACCAATAATCAATTCGCGCTGGCCACGACCAATTGGCACCATCGCATCAATTGACTTTAGGCCAGTTTGCATTGGCTGTGACACTGACTGGCGCGCAATCACGCCAGGTGCCACTTTTTCGATAATGTCGGTTTCTTTGGCGTTGATTGGACCTTTGCCATCAATTGGCACGCCCAAGGCGTTCACCACACGACCCAAAAGCTCAGGGCCCACGGGCACCTCAAGAATGCGACCGGTTGTTTTAACTGGGTCGCCTTCAGAAATGCCGGTGTAGTCACCTAACACCACGGCGCCCACAGAGTCACGCTCAAGGTTCAATGCCAAGCCAAACACGTTGTTTGGGAACTCAAGCATTTCGCCTTGCATTGCATCTGATAGACCATGGATGCGGGTAATACCGTCGGTCACGGAAACAACCGTTCCCTGTGTTCGAATGTCAGACGATGTGCCCAGACCTTCGATACGGCTTTTAAGTAGTTCGCTAATCTCTGACGGATTGAGTTGCATGTTCAGACTCCTGGAATCTTTAGACTGGCGTTAGGCCGCCAGCGTGTCGCGCATGCGTACTAACTGGGCTTGCACGGATGTATCGAGTACGTGATCACCCACGATTACGCGAACGCCACCAATTAAAGCGGCATCTACGTTTACGTGGGGCTTGAGCTTGAGGCCGAATTTCGGTTCTAGCAGCGCAATAAGCTGCGAGATCTGATCTTCAGACATCGGAAACGCGCTGGTAATGTTCGCTTGTGCCACACCCTCAGCTTCGTCTTTAAGAGCCTGAAACTGTTCAGCGATTTGCGGCAACAGCAACAAACGATCGTTGGCGATAAGAAGCTCAACGAAATTTTGAAACTGCTTATCAACTGCTGGCTGAACCAGGCTTAAAAAGATACTAGCGCGCTGAGCATCGCTCAGACGGGGATCCGCCATCGCCGAACGCACATCACTGTTGGTGGCCACGTGTGCAAGGCGCTGCGCTTGGTCAGCCCACGCGGCTAGGCCGCCACGGTCTGCTTGAGCGACGGCAAACAATGCCTCAGAATACGGGCGGGCAACGGTAGAAAGTTCTGCCATAGCGTCCTCGGGATTAAAGCTGAGCCTTAAGCTGTGTAAGCAGCTCGGCGTGGGCACTTGCGTTAACTTCACGCTTGAGGATTTGCTCGGCACCTTTCACGGCCAAATTGGCCACGTCATTGCGCAAGGCGTCACGAGCACGCGTAACTTCTTGAGCGGCATCTTGCTTGGCTTGCGCCAAAATGCGCGCACGCTCAACTTCAGCCTCAGCACGTGCCTGCTCAATGATCTGCGATGCATGTTTTTCAGCATCGGTCATGCGAGCATGTAAATCAGACTTTGCAGATGCCTCGATCAAACTGACACGCGCCTGAGCCTGAGCCAAGTCTGCTTTGCCTTTTTCGGCAGCAGCCAAGCCTTCAGCGATTTTTTGGCGTCGCTCGTCAATTGCCTTTGTCAAAGGAGGCCAGATGAACTTCATCGTGACCCACGCTAAGACAAAGAACACGATCATCTGGAAAAAGATCGTCGCGTTCAGATTCACGGTCGTTTCCCTATTACAACTTGCGCCCAGTCGACAAAATGTCTAAGAGCACAGATCAATGAGCCACCGCCAACAAGTATGCAAACGGTGGGTTCGCCAGCTTCATCACGAAGCCGGCAGGTACACACATTACTTGCCGAACGGACTGGCAAAGGCGAACAACATGGCAATACCCACGCCGATCAGAAATGCCGCATCGATCAAACCAGCCAACAAAAACATTTTGGTCTGCAGTGCGTTCATCAACTCGGGCTGACGTGCAGCAGACTCGAGGTACTTACCACCCATCATTCCGATGCCGATGCAGGCGCCCAATGCACCTAAACCAATGATTAAACCGCAAGCGAGAGCAACGAGAGCGACGTTGGACATGACAACTCCTTGTTAGTATCTAAGAATCAAAAAATGAATAAAAACGAAAAAAACAAATAAACCTTGTTTGCGCCGTTTACCTTTTTTACGGGTAATAGCGCCCTTCGATTAATGCCCTTCGTGAGCCTGACCGATGTACACCAGCGTCAGCATCATGAAAATAAAGCCCTGCAACAAAACAATCAGAATGTGAAACAGCGCCCAGACTGAACCAGCCAAAATATGACCGATCCCGAGGCTAACGCTCATCACGTTGAATCCGGTCCAGGCGCCACCTAGCAACGCAATCAACATAAACACAAGTTCGCCGGCAAACATGTTGCCGAACAACCGCATGCCTAGTGATACAGACTTCGCGGCATACTCAATGACGTTCAGTAACAAATTAGCGGGAGCCAATAGCACTGCGCTCAAACCATGACCGTGAAACGGTGCCGTAAATAGTTCTTTAACGAAACCCCCAGGGTGCTTAATTTTGATGCCGTAATAGAGCATCAGCAACAATACGCCAAGTGCCATCCCCATTGGGGCATTTAAGTCCGCGGTCGGAAGAATGCGATGGTAATGGAGAGGATCGCCTACCTTATCACCAAACCCGAACAAGTGAAAAATCTTGTGAGGCAAGTCAACGGGCACCAAATCCAGCGTATTCATCAGGATAATCCAGACAAACACCGTGAGCGCTAAAGGAGATACAAATTTACGCGTCACTTCACTGGGAACGATGCTGCGCGCTTGCTGATCAACCATATCGATCAGCATTTCGACTGCACTTTGAAGGCGGCTCGGAACGCCAGAAGTAGCACGACGGGCGGCAAGCCACATCACAAACAAAGCGATAAACCCCATCAAGCCCGACCAAAAAATGGTGTCGTAATTGATGACGTTGAAGTCGGCGATCAAGCCCTGTTTTTCGCCTAGATTGTTGTAATGCACCAAATGATGCTGAATGTACTCAGCTTGGGGCGATACGCCACTTTCAGCAGCCATAGTGATCTCTACTTTGAGTCTTGACCAAACGCAGCGCGTAAACGCTGCAATGCTTATTTATAAGAGGCCCGCCACAACAGCCAGCCCACACAATTCATTTAGCCCGAGAGCCTTTAAACACTAACAGCACAACATAGCCTTTTAGCGTGGCCACCAAACCAGCCAAAACCGCCAGCCACTGCACCTGATCGCCACCTACCTTTGCAATCAACCACAACAGCGCAATCGCAACACCAACTTTTAAAAACTCGCCTATAAAAAACAGTTCGGGGCTAGCCCCGCCCGGACGATAAGTTGACGCCCACAACCTTAAAGCAAACACCGCATTTGGTAGCAAGTAGGCTGCAGACCCGGCCAATGAAGACGCCGCTGCCATCCACCCCGCCACAGCCCAACAAAGCGCTGCGACCAGAAGCCCCAAACACAGCTGAGCAAAGACTACCTCAAGCAGGTCGCGCCTAGCGCGGATATCAATCTGCCTTCGCTCTACCTCTGTCAAAACAATTGTTTTGTCTGTGAATTCGGGTTCGTACACTTTTCTCTCACAGCAAAGCCACAGCATTGTATCGGCTTTTACGCCCCCGTGCAAACCCTTAACCGCCCCTCTCTCCCTTGAAAGGTTTGGCCAAAGGGCCTGCTTAGCCTCAACCTGCGCTAGCTATCGATGCTTAAAATTTGGCTTGCGCTTTTCAACGAAGGCGGCCATACCTTCTTTTTGATCTTCGGTCGCAAAACAGGCATGAAACTGCCTGCGTTCAAACAAAACGCCTTCGTGTAACGAAGACTCAAATGCACGATTAACCGACTCTTTCGCCATAATGACCATGGGCAACGACATGCCACAAATGACCGTTGCAGCCTCGATCGCCTCGTCAAGCAGGCGGTCGGCCGCAACCACTCGCGACACCAACCCCGAACGCTCGGCCTCGACCGCATCCATCATTCGAGCGGTCAACACCATGTCCATCGCCTTGGATTTACCGACAGCGCGTGGCAAACGCTGGGTCCCGCCCGAACCTGGTATCGCCCCGATCTTGATTTCGGGCTGACCAAACTTGGCCGTGTCCGCAGCAATTATGAAGTCACACATCATGGCTAATTCACAGCCACCACCTAACGCATAGCCCGCAACCGCAGCAATAACGGGCTTACGAACGCGGCGGATGGTTTCCCAATTACGCGTAATGTAATCAGTACGATATACGTCCATGTAAGACCAGTCTTTCATTGCGGCAATGTCAGCACCCGCCGCAAACGCCTTCTCACTGCCGGTAATGACAATACATCCCACCTCGTCATTGGCATCAAAGGCCAACAAAGCGGCGCCCAGCTCGTTCATCAACGCATCGTTCAAGGCATTGAGCGCCTTTGGGCGATTCAGGGTCAACAAGCCCACGCGACCGCGGGTTTCAATTAGTACTAAGGCTTCGCTCATGAAGGGATCCTTGAAAATGTGAAATAAGATAGCGGTATGAACACCAAACCCGTACTTTACAGTTTAGAGCCTTTTGATTTGGCAGGACACCGCTTTCGCGTCACGCTCACCATCGCTCAACCCAATCCGCAAGGGCAGATCGTTTCGTTACCTGCCTGGATCCCCGGCAGCTACCTGATTCGCGATTTCTCTCGCCAAATTGAGACAATCGGGGCGCGTTCAGGCAATCGTCGCCTCCTCGTCACCAAACTCGATAACCATCGCTGGCGAATTGAACCCTGCTCGGGGCCACTGCACATCACGACCACGGTCTACGCTTGGGATCTATCGGTACGCGGCGCTCATCTTGATGAAACGCACGGTTTTTTCAACGGAACCAGCGTCTATTTAAGACCAGACGGCTTTGAAGACCACCCCTGTCAAGTCACACTGATGGCACCGCCAGCGCGCAAGTGGCAGGCCTTCACCAGCCTACCCAAAGCCACGCTGCCAACACGAGGCATTCGCTCGACCCAAACGCACGGCTCAAGCTTTGGCACGTACGAGGCCCGCAATTATGACGACCTGATTGATCATCCGGTTGAAATGGGCACACCTCAAGTCATTCGATTCAAGGCCTGCGGTGCTCAGCACGAAATGGTATTCACCGGCCTCATCCCAAACCTCGACCTCAAGCGTATAGCGCGCGATGTCAAAGCAATTTGCGAAGCACAAATTCGATTTTTTGAACCCGAAACAGAACAGGCCCCTTTTTTAGACAGTGCCGCACATTACGTCTTTATGACCATGGTGACGGGTGACAGTTACGGCGGCCTTGAGCATCGCGCCTCCACGGCCTTGATGGCGGCACGCAAAGACCTGCCCACACTCGGGCAAGAGAACGCGCCCGCGGGCTATCCAACCTTTTTGGGCTTGGTAAGTCACGAATACTTTCACACCTGGAATGTCAAGCGCATCAAGCCAGCGGCCTTCGCGCCCTACGACCTATCAAAAGAAACCCACACACGTCTATTATGGATTTTTGAAGGTTTCACCTCTTACTACGACGATCTCATGCTTTTGCGCAGCGGCACAATCGATCAAGATACTTACTTGCATGCGTTGGGTAAACAAATTAGTGGCGTGTATGCGACTCCGGGGCGTCATAAACAG
>JBAXLV010000103.1:0-7371 GCA_037134635.1 Alcaligenaceae bacterium | reverse complement strand
TAGCGTAGGTTTGCAGCGCTTGATTGATTGGCGTGCAGCTCATAAGGCCGAGGTGGTCTCCCGTCGTCAAGCTGTTGGACTGCCTGCATGATATTTACTTCTTTGTCACATTTATTAGCGCTTTAATTCGAGTATGTGCGGAATTACTGGCCTTATTAACCTTAGTGGAGCTCCAGTCTCGCCAGTAATCTTGCAGAAGATGACTGATGCTATTGCTCATCGTGGCCCGGATGGCGAAGGGCATTGGATAGAGGATAATGTTGGAATAGGACATCGCCGGCTAGCGATAATAGATTTGTCGCCTGCTGGACATCAGCCGATGATTAGCGCTAATCATCGTTATGTATTGAGCTTCAACGGCGAAATCTACAACTTTCGTGAGCTACGCACCGAGTTGGAAGCCGCAGGCTATTGGTTCAGAAGTAAGACTGATAGCGAGGTGGTGATGAACGCACTGGCTTATTGGGGGACCGAAGCGCTACTCAAGTTCAACGGGATGTTTGCTCTCGCTCTATGGGACAGAAAAGAAAAAAAGCTACTTTTGGCGCGCGACCGCTATGGAATCAAGCCGCTTTACTACGCCCAACAAGGTAGCATCTTCTCTTTTGGTTCGGAGCAAAAGGCTATCACGGCTCAGACAAACTTTAATCGGAAACTCAACAAACCTGCATTACTTGAATATTTCACTTTTCAAAACATTTTCACATCCCAAACTCTGCTCGATGGTGTCAGCCTGCTGCCTGCAGGCCATTACGCAGAGGTTTGTGCACGCTCGTCAGATCTCAAAACAATTCAATATTGGGATTATCGCTTCCGTGAACCGAATCAAGCAGCTACTAAGCAAGAATATCTTGAAGAGTTAGATCGTCTATTCCGTCAGGCTGTAAATCGGCAACTGATAGGTGATGTTGAACTGGGTAGTTACCTAAGTGGCGGCATGGATAGCGGATCTATCGCTGCCATCGCTGCGCAATCTTTTCCAAACTTGAAGACATTCACGTGTGGGTTCGATCTTAGCTCCGCATCGGGCATTGAGCTGGCATTTGATGAACGTCCGAAGGCTGAGGCTATGTCCGCTCGCTTCAAAACCGAACATTACGAAATGGTGTTAAAGGCGGGCGACATGGAGCGATGTATGGCTCAAGTGGCTAGACATCTGGAGGAGCCACGTGTCGGACAAAGCTACCCAAATTACTACGCCGCGAAACTCGCTAGCAAATTTGTGAAAGTGGTACTTTCCGGCAGCGGTGGTGATGAACTCTTTGGTGGCTATCCTTGGCGTTACTACCGCGCTGCTAGTAGTCAAAATTTTGAACACTATATTGATCAGTACTACCACTATTGGCAGCGGCTAGTGAACAACACCGAACTCAAGCAAATGTTCGCCCCTGTTCAGACTGACGTTCGCGGCGTGTGGACCCGAGACATCTTCCGCGATGTGTTTGCCACCCACGACAACGTGCTTGAACGTCCCGAGGATTACATCAACCACAGCCTTTACTTTGAAGCGAAGACCTTTTTACATGGGCTTTTCGTTGTCGAAGACAAACTCAGCATGGCCCATAGTCTGGAAAACAGAGTGCCGTTTATGGATAACGATCTGGTGGACTTTGCAATGCAATGTCCAGTAGGGCTGAAGCTCAATAACCTAGAACAGGTGCTGAAAATTAACGAAAACGACCCGGGAAGCAAACAAGACAGTTACTTCAAGAAAACCAGCGACGGCAAGCAAATCCTGCGCGAGATGATGTCCCGCCACATACCCGCCGACGTTACGAGTGCTGAGAAACAAGGCTTTTCCTCACCGGATGCCAGTTGGTTCAAAGGTGAAAGCATTGAGTTTGTAAAACGTACGCTACTTCAAAAAAACGCCCGTATCTACGCAGTGCTTGACCGCAACGCTGTAGTTCCAATGATTGAGCAGCACTTGCGCGGAGAACGCAATCGGCGACTGCTAATCTGGTCATTGCTGAATGTGGAAACCTATTTAACTCAAAATGAACTCTAGCCATGAATAACAGTCGCGAACTGATTAAAGACGAAACCAAATTTGAACCTGCTGATCCGGGGGCAAATATGTTGATTTCACTTGCTCAATGTCTCGATCGTCAGATCTTAATTAGTCCAGACTCAAAAAAAAGCCTAGTCGCCGAGACGGCAGATTCTTTAACGGATGGATTAGCTAATTATGCAATGGTCTCTGGCAGTCCATTGCTTTACCCAAAGGAAATTACAGAAGGTTGGCAAGATGGATCGATACCGCTGACCTACCAAACTAGCACGTTAAATCAATATGCTCTATTGAGTCAAATTAAACAGACGGGTGAAATTAATGCACCTCTTGATAGTGGTCCCGCCCGAAAGCACCGGTATCGGTTCAAAGAGTTTTGTAAGGAGTTATCGGGACTTGTGCTGGATGTTGGATCTGATAAACCAAGTCACTCCATGCAACTACTTCCTTCTGAATGCGAATACTTAGGTTTGGACCCTTATGCGGGGGAGGGGGAATTTAGAGTGATTGGCTTAGGTGAGATATTGCCCATCCAAGATGTATCGGTCGATGCAGTCTTGTTCAATACCAGTTTGGATCATATTCTCGATTACCACACGGCCCTCGAAGAGGCGCATCGCGTACTAAAACCCGGGGGAAGCGTTGTTATCGCCACGTATGCTTGGCTAGAAAAGGCAACGTTGCTTACAGATTCGGTGCATTTCCATCATTTTCGCGAATTCGAAATTTTAGGATCACTCGGAAGGTTATTTGAACTAGCAGATGTTCGCCGGTATGAAGACCCTAAACATGCTACCCATCGTTACGGTCTTTACGTTAGAGCCACTCGCAATGCAGGTTGATTCTTGCCTACGTCAATTGAACCGAGGATTGCGCGCGCCATGAAGATATTGATTACGGGAATCAATGGCTTCATTGGAAGGCGCCTAGGACGATGTCTCGCATCTAAGCATGACGTATTCGGTGTCACAAGATCGGCACTGCCACAAACATTGAGTTTCATAACCGGTGTGAAACTGATTTCGGCGGACTTATCAGACCCCAGATTTATTGATCAGCTACCGTCTGATATTGATTGCGTCATCCACCTTGCTCAATCGCAACAATACCGGAACTTTCCCGAGGGTGCTGATGATATGCGTCGCATCAATATTGATGCGACGTGCCACCTGCTTGACTGGGCTCGAAAAACAGTAGTCAAGCAATTTATTTTCAGCTCGACTGCGAATGTTTATGGAAGATCCACAGCGCAATTGACTGAATCCGATGCAACGATCCCGGAATCCTTCTACGGTGCAACAAAACTTGCTGCAGAACATCTAGTCAGACAGTATCAAGAGTTTTACCAAGTCGACATACTCAGGTTATTTACAGTCTATGGGCCCGGGCAAAAAGGGATGTTGATACCAAATATTGCGGATCGCATAGAGCAGGGTCTGCCTGTCACTTTAGCCCAAGGTGTTGGTTTATATCTGACGCCAATCTATGTTGACGACGTCGTTTCAATTATAGAAAAGCTAATAGAGAAGTCAGAGAAAGGTTCATGCAGATTATTCAATGTTTGTGGTGATGAAGTCACGGATTTGGGTGCAATTGTCAGAATTCTTGAAAAAAAATTGAATAACAAAGCCTGTCTACATTTACCCGATGAAATTGGGAAACATTTTTCTGGGAATAACGAAGCGTTGAGAGTATGTCTTTCAGTACCAAAAATGACTGACGTTGAAACTGGTATTTCACATACCTTCAGTGCCGCAACAAAACCTAATTAATTTGCTATGGATACTTCAATATGGTAGCGTTTTCAAATATTTCTTTAATCAATCCAGAGGCAATGCCGACGTGGAAATCAAAGATATTTTTGTCGTTTGACATTGACTGGGCACATGATGAAATATTGAATGACACTATAGAGATTGTAAAGAAAGCAGGTGTAGCAAGTACATGGTTTGTTACACACGATACCCCGCTTATCAGCGAACTGCGAAAACTCGTGAGTGTTGAGCTTGGTATTCATCCAAACTTTAACCCGCTCCTAGATGGAACTTGCACAAGAACCAACAACACTTCAGCAAAGATCCTGAAAAATGCCCTGTTTTTGATTCCAGAAGCTCAAGCCATTCGCTCACACTCACTGACACAAAATGAAAGATTGGTTGATCAGTTCAGGCGGGAGGGCTTGACCCATATTTCTAATTATTTTGTACCGCATGGCTGTGGTGTGGATGCAAAGCCTTTTCGAATTTGGGATCAAATGGTTATTATTCCCCACTGTTGGCAGGACAATGTTTCGCTGAAAATGTCCATTCCCTTTCCAACGAGCGCTGAATTAAATTCCGGGTTTCACGTATTTGATTTCCACCCAATCCATGTATTTCTAAACACCGAAAGTCTGGAGCGTTACGAACGCACTCGTCAATTCCATCAGAAACCAAGTGAGCTCATTAAGCACCGGTACGACGGAGTAGGTACAAGAACAAAATTATTCCAATTGCTAGACATTGTAAGATAACCCACTTAATTGCAGATATGGAAAATCAATGAGAGTCGCGATAATAGGACGTACAGAGATTTTGTACGATACGATACAGTTATTGTTGAAAAATGGACACACGATCACCTGCATCCTTACAAATAAGGAGGCTCCAGAGTACACAAAGACAGCAGCTGATTATGAAGCATTAGCAACCACTTTATCAGTTCCATTTGCTAGCACCGCGCAAATTGCTAACGTTAAAGCGATGCTAGCAGCATCGGGTTCAGATATCGGTGTTAGTTTCAATTATGCTGGTGTTATCCCAAAAATAATAACAGATATGTTTCCACTCGGAATTTTGAATGCCCATGGTGGTGATCTTCCGCGCTATCGAGGAAATGCATGCCAAGCGTGGGCTATTTTGAATGGCGAAGATAAGGTTGGCTTGTGTATTCATAGGATGATTGGTGGCGAACTAGACAGTGGCGATATTATTGCTAAAGACTATTTTCCAATTGACGCGTCCACTAAAGTAACCAAAGTGTGGGAGTGGTTAAGTATGCAAATACCTAAACTCTTTATGAAAGCAATAGATAAGTTATCTTTTGATCCTGATTACATTATTGAAACTCAGTCAAAAAATCCACTCGATGCGCATCGTTGTTACCCACGCAAACCCGAAGATGGTCGTGTCTATTGGCACCATAGTGCGCTGCATATTCTGCGATTAATCAATGCATCGAATAAGCCATATGCAGGTGCATTCTGCGATTATGAGGGTTTTCCATTTATTATCTGGGATGCCGAAATAGTTAGCGAATATGAAAATTTTAGCGCCGTACCTGGACAGATAACACGGATTGGCGATGAATTTGTTGAGGTTGCCTGCGGAGATGGGAAGTTACGCATTCTAACTGCTGAGCACTTAGGAATGGTTGAATCACCTAATTATTGGATTAAATCAATCAGAAGGCGATTCACATGATTTCGCTCCTGAATCAACCTGTAAATAAAGACTCAAATAATTCTGATTTTACAGTGAATAGTTATCAGCAGTTGATTGTTTTAGTAATGAAATCGTATCAGGTGGTGGACTATCGATCTATACCTTGGGGGCAACGCTTTGCGCTTTGGCGTCATGACTGCGACTATTCTTTGAACCGCGCCCTAGCACTAGCCAGAATCGAAGCCGAGCTAGGACTAAAGGCAACCTATTTCATTAATCCCCATTGCCAATTCTACAATCTACTTGAACGTGGGCAATGTACTGTAATTAACGAAATAATCAAACTTGGACATGATATAGGCTTGCATTTCGATGCAACTTTTTATAACACTCAATTAGAGGAGGATTTACATAAGCAGGTGATCGGCGAAGCTGATCTTATAGAGCGTTTTGTAGGTACGCGGCCGACAGCTTTCAGCTTCCATAATCCCACCGCTTTTCACCTTGATTGTGAAGCTGATACCTACGGTGGTTTGGTCAATTGTTATTCGAAGCGCTTTAAGACAGAAGTCCCTTATTGCTCTGACTCGAATGGATATTGGCGTTTTCGAAGGTTGTTTAACGTACTCAGCGAAGCACTTGATCCTTGTGTGCAGATCCTAACGCACCCTGGTTGGTGGCAAGAATTTCCTATGCCGCCCCGCCAGCGCATATTCCGCAGTATCTACGGCCGGGCAAATGCCACCATGCAGTTGTACGATCGGGGATTGGCAGATGGCGGTAGAGAAAATCTAAACGGCAAATCGCAGGCCATTAATTTTCTAAAAAGCACTTATCCAAAGCTCTTCAATCTGACTGATTACCTTTGGAATAGTGGACGCATTGATACGCTTTTTGTTGAGTTGTGGCGGCTTCATGAAAGCCAGATAAACCGACTATGTAAAGCGGTGTTCCGAAAAGAGTGGAAGGTAGCCGCAGGTGAAGTGAATGCGTTTTTCGAGAACTCTGATTTGGCTATCGATGGATGGCGTCTTTTTGGTGGCGTGTTCGATAAATCCTGGAAACAAGTCACCGGTACAGACGAGGACATTTATAAAAACTTGGTTCGAATGCGCAACCAACTGATGCATGGCCGTAGTACCGCATCTACAGCGATGTTGGAACAGGGGTGTACTTCCCTTTGCAGGATAGTGGAATCGCTTGCCAACTGGGGGATGTCTCAATCCATTCGCTACGACGGAATCTCGCACCTCGGTACTATTGGTATTCCAACATACAAGACTGCAGATGGTAACCTAACTGATCGTATTGACGATATTG
Source organism: Alcaligenaceae bacterium (assembly GCA_037134635.1). Classification (GTDB taxonomy): domain Bacteria; phylum Pseudomonadota; class Gammaproteobacteria; order Burkholderiales; family Burkholderiaceae_B; genus Zwartia. Next base: position 618 of record JBAXLV010000103.1, on the reverse strand, counting down.
CGGACGATATTGCGGGCTTCCCGGTCAAGCGATGGGAGCGACTCAAGGAAGATATGTCAAAAACCGGCGCTGGCGAGATGGCGCTTTTACTGACATCGGGGCAAGATTCCCCTCCACATTTAGATTCGAACTGATAGGTTTATGCGAATCTTAATCTTTGGCGATATTCCCGGCATACCGCAGTTGCTTCGCCATATCCCGGCCGAACATTTGATTGGGACGGTATGCGCCGCGATTCGGCCGCAATACCATGACCCGCTTTCTGATATTGCCGCATTCCATGAACTCCCTTTAATTATTCAGCCAAAGGTGAATAGTGCTGACTATGCCAATTTCAAGGTAGCGATAAAGCAACTTGCGCCGGATTTAATCCTAGTTAATTCTTACAGCATGATTGTGCGTGAAGATGTTTTGGCCTTAGCTCGACTTGGTGGAATCAATATTCACGGTGCGCTCCTCCCGCGGTATCGTGGCTGCAACCCCACTCAATGGGCTATTTTGAATGGAGAAACCCTGACCGGGGTAACGATGCATGAAATGTCGGCGGGTCTTGATGAGGGGGCGATAATTGACCAGAGGGAGGTGCCGCTATTTTTTGAGGACACTTGGCAAGCCGTC
>JBAXLV010000102.1:0-7382 GCA_037134635.1 Alcaligenaceae bacterium | reverse complement strand
CTTGGTTGCGACGGGCGGGACGATGTTGGCAGCCATCAAATTGCTTCAGCAACTTGGCGGCAATGTGGCTGAGGCGGCTGCGGTGGTCAATTTGCCCGGGCTGGGTGGCTCAGCCCTGATCGCTGAAACTGATACGCCGTTTTTTAGCGTCTGTGAGTTTGGCGATCGGTGAGTCGCAATCAATACGTGGCGAGCCCTTCATAAAAATAATTGATAGACCGGATTGTCGGTTTCGTTAAAGTGCGGATAGCCCACCTCATCTAAAAAGGCTTTGAAGGCTTTTTTGCTGCCATGCGGAACTTGTATCCCAATCAAAACCTGGCCGTAGTCTGCGCCCTGGTTGCGGTAATGAAACAGGCTGATGTTCCAGTCGGGTTTCATGGATTGTAAAAACCGGGTCAACGCTCCCGGACGCTCAGGAAACTCAAAGCGGTAAAGCAGCTCATGGTCAGCGAGTGCAGAGCGCCCGCCGACCATGTGCCGCAAGTGCGTTTTTGACATCTCGTCATGGGTAAGATCAAGCGTGGCAAAGCCATGGGCTCGAAAGGTGTTGGCAATATGCGCGGGCTCGGCGGCATTGGCCACCTGAATCCCGACAAACACGTGGGCTAAGCGAGCGTCTGAAATACGATAATTAAATTCGGTGACACTGCGATTGCCGACCAGTTCGCAAAAAGCGCGAAAGCTACCGCGTTGTTCGGGAAGGGTGACGGCAAAGATGGCTTCTCGGGCCTCGCCAACTTCGGCGCGTTCGGCCACAAAGCGCAACCGATCAAAGTTCATGTTCGCCCCGCAGGCGATCGCAACCAGGGTTTTGCCTTGAAGTTTGTGCTCGGCCGCATATTGCTTCGCCCCGGCCAAAGCCAGAGCGCCGGCCGGCTCGAGCACGCTGCGGGTATCTTGAAATACATCTTTGATCGCGGCGCAGATTGCATCGGTATCGACGACAACGAAGTCATCGACGTATTCGCGTACTAAGCGAAAAGTCTCAATGCCCACTTGTTTGACCGCCGTGCCGTCTGAAAATAACCCGACCTCAGTTAAGGTGATGCGGCGCCCGGCGCGCACGCTTTTCACCATTGCATCAGAGTCAACGGTTTGCACGCCGATGATTTTGATGTCGGGGCGCAATTGTTTGATATAGGCCGCAATACCACTGATCAGACCGCCGCCACCAATTGCCACGAAAATCGCGTCAATTGCACCTGCATGCTGGCGCAGGATTTCCATGCCAATCGTGCCTTGCCCAGCGATGACGTCGGGGTCATCAAAAGGGTGTACGAAGGTGAGGCCCTGTTTTTTTTCGAGGATCAACGCATGGGCGTAGGCGTCACTAAAGCTGTCGCCGTGCAAGCGCACTTGCGCGCCAAGTGCCCGCACGGCATCAATTTTGACGGCAGGGGTCGTGGTGGGCATCACGATCGTGGCGTTGCAACCCAAGCGCTTTGCTGACAGGGCAACGCCTTGGGCGTGGTTGCCCGCTGAGGCGGCGATGACCCCGCGCTTGAGCGCAGCCAGCGGTAAATGTGCCATCTTGTTGTAGGCGCCGCGCAGCTTGAAACTGAAGACGGCTTGGGTATCTTCACGTTTAAGCAAAACCGTATTACCGATGCGAGCCGAAAGCTGTGGCGCCAGATCCAGTGGTGTTTCAATCGCCACGTCATACACTTTAGATGTCAAAATGCGTTTGAGATAGTCGATGTTCATGTGTTTCCTGGTCGCGCTTGATCAATGAAGAAGTTGTGTGGCGTGGCACCCTGAACCTCAACGGTTCATTATCCCACGCTGCGAGTGAGGGGTTATTTTTTAAGAGGCCTACGCTGGATTCCTTACTTCAGTACTTACTTGAAGCGCTGGCGCTACCGTCTGTCGGTTTGGGCGCGATTTTTGTGATCAGTGCGTTAGCCGCGACGATTTTGCCTTTTGGTTCTGAACCGATTTTTGTAGCGTATTTAGCCCTCAAACCAGAGCTTTTTTGGCTAACGGTGGTAGTCGCAACAGCAGGCAATAGTTTGGGTGGTTTCATCACTTACTGGATGGGTGTCGGTGCACATCAGATCTATGTGGGCTTCAAACGCCCCAAGCCAGACGCAGCGAAAATGGACCCAGACGCGTCCCGGCCGGTGCCGCGTGCCGAGGTTTGGGTGCGCCGCTACGGACCTCCCATGCTGTTGTGCGCCTGGTTGCCGGTGGTCGGGGATCCGCTGTGTGCGGTTGCGGGATGGTTGCGCCTGCCTTGGCTGCCTTGCCTGGTGTACATGACTCTGGGCAAGCTGGCCCGTTATTTGGTGCTGGGTGGCGCCTGGCAGCTTCTGGTATCGTTTTTTTAAGATTTTGATGGACGGACGTTTGTGGGGGTATTCGGAACATTTTGGGCGCTTCGCTTAAACTAAGACATTAAGGGCAACCCCTAAATTTACTGACTCATGAACGCCCCGTTTGCTAGCCATCTTTTAAACGCCGAGCCTTTGTTTGATTCACAGACACGGCTGCGCGAAATCCCTTACAACTACACGTCTTTTTCAGACCGCGAAGTGGTCTGCCGTTTGTTGGGTGATGATGCTTGGGCCATGCTGTTTGACTTGCGCGGTGAGCGCCGTACAGGCCGTTCGGCCCGCATGCTGTACAAGGTGCTGGGCGATATTTGGGTGGTGCGCCGCAACCCATATTTGCAAGACGATCTGCTTGACAACCCTAAAAGACGCAAGCTGCTGGTCGAGGCCTTGCAACATCGCTTGACCGAGATCGACAAGCGTCGCGCCAATGACGATACGGGGCGTGACGAAAAAGTGGCAGGTTTACTCGACCGCGCGCGCGTCGCAGTGAAGGCCTTTGAGCACGAGTTTGAACAAACTGGGCGCTTGCGCCGACAGGTGCAAAAAACACTCGGAAGACTGACCGCACGTGACAACATCAAGTTCGACGGCTTGTCGCGGGTTTCACACGTGACGGATGCAACCGATTGGCGCGTTGAATATCCTTTTGTGGTGCTCACACCCGACACAGAAGAAGAAATTGCAGGCCTGGTGCGTGGCTGTATCGAGCTAGGTTTGACTATTGTTCCGCGCGGGGGTGGCACGGGTTACACAGGTGGGGCGATCCCGCTGACCTGGCGCTCGGCCGTGATCAATACTGAAAAACTTGACGCCCTTGGTGCGGTTGAGTTGATCGCTTTGCCAGGAGTTGCGGCGCCAGTAGCCACTGTGCGTGCGGGCGCGGGCGTTGTCACTAAACGTGTTTCCGAAGCTGCTGAGCTGGCGGGATTTGTATTCGCCGTTGATCCGACGTCGGCCGATGCCTCGTGCGTCGGAGGCAACGTTGCCATGAACGCGGGCGGTAAAAAAGCCGTGCTGTGGGGGACTGCGCTGGACAACCTCGCCTGGTGGCGGATGGTTGATCCCGATGGTAACTGGCTAGATGTCACGCGGCTTGAGCACAACTTAGGCAAAATCCATGAGGCCGGTCGCGTTCGGTTTGAGTTGCAATGGTCTGACGGAACGGCCCCCGCAGGTACGCGCCCCTTGCGTACTGAAATCCTCGAGGTCGATGGTGCGGGTTTACGGAAGGTGGGTTTAGGCAAAGATGTCACCGATAAATTTTTATCGGGCTTGCCTGGCGTACAAAAAGAGGGTTGCGATGGTTTGATCACGGCAGCGCGCTGGGTGCTGCATCGGATGCCGAGCCATACGCGTACCGTATGCCTTGAGTTTTTTGGTCAGGCGCGCGACTCGATCCCTTCAATCGTAGAAATCAAAAATTATCTCGATGGTGCGGGTCGTGCCCGTGGTGCGTTGCTAGCTGGGCTTGAGCATCTTGACGAGCGTTATTTACGCGCGGTCGGATATTCAACAAAAAGTAAGCGTGGCGTGTTGCCCAAGATGGTGTTGTTTGGGGATATCGTAGGTGATGATGAGTCGGCAGTGGCTGCGGCCACTAGCGAAGTGGTCCGTCTCGCGAACACCCGTCACGGAGAGGGCTTTATTGCGGTCAGCGCCGAGGCGCGCAAAAAATTCTGGCTCGATCGAGCGCGTACCGCTGCGATCGCGCGTCACACGAACGCGTTCAAAATTAATGAAGATGTTGTGATCCCGTTGAATCGAATGGGTGAATACACGGATCACATAGAGCGTATCAACATCGAACTCTCTACACGCAACAAGCTCAAGTTGCTTGACGCGTTACAAGCGTGGTGCGAGGGCGGTCTGCTGGCAATCAAGCTTGATCGTCGCACCGAAGAAGGCGCATCAATCGAAGAGGCGCTCGCCGAACGCAGAACGCAGGCTCTTGAAACGCTTGAACGGGTGCGTCAACGTTGGCAGTGGGTGCACGATAATCTTGATCTGCCCTTACAACAGGCGACGAGTGCTTTCGAGTATTACGGTCTAGGCGCTTTAACGGCTGTGGCTGCAGAGCGGTTCAGTGCGCAACCCGCTGCCCGTCTGTTTGATTTGGTGCAAGACCGCAGCTTGCGCATCTCTTGGAAACTTGAGGTCAAAGCTGAGTTATCAGGCTTGTTTAGCGGGGCCGATTTTGCGCCTGTGATGAGCGAGTTGCAGGCGATTCATGCAAGGGTGTTGAAAAGCCGCGTCTTCATCGCGTTGCATATGCATGCAGGTGATGGCAACGTACACACCAACATCCCCGTAAACTCGGATGATTATGAAATGCTCGGCGAGGCCAACGCCGCGGTCGCGCGGATTATGCAAATCGCGCGTGATCTTGATGGCGTGATCTCGGGTGAGCACGGCATTGGGCTCACGAAGTACGAGTTTTTGTCTGAAGCCGAACTCGCTCCGTTTCAGCAATACAAACGCAAGATCGATCCTGACGACCACTTCAACGCAGGCAAGTTGATGCCGGGTGCTGATTTGCGCAACGCCTGGACGCCGAGCTTTGGGTTGATGGGACATGAGTCCATCATCATGCAGCAAAGTGATATTGGTGCAATCAGCAACTCGATCAAAGACTGTTTGCGTTGTGGCAAGTGCAAACCGGTATGTGCCACGCATGTACCTCGTGCCAACTTGCTTTATTCGCCACGCAACAAAATTTTGGCGACATCGCTGTTGATTGAGGCTTTTTTGTACGAAGAGCAAACGCGTCGTGGCATCAGTCTAAAACACTGGGAAGAGTTCGAAGACGTTGCCGATCACTGCACGGTTTGCCATAAGTGCTACAACCCGTGCCCTGTGGATATTGATTTTGGTGACGTGTCGATGAACATGCGGGCGCTGTTACGCCGCATGGGTCACAAGTCCTTTAATCCGGGCACCACCGCTGCGATGTTCTTTTTAAATGCGAAAGATCCGGTCACGATCAATGCGACGCGGGCTGCGATGATTGGTGCGGGTTACAAAGTTCAGCGGTTTATGAACGATTTGTTTTCAAAGTTCGCGCGCAAGCAAACGGCCCAGCCGCCCGCCACAGTGGGCAAGCCGGCCCTGCGCGAGCAGGTCGTGCACTTTATTAATAAAAAAATGCCTGGAAATTTACCCAAGCAAACCGCACGCAAGCTTTTAGACATTGAAGACGCCGACTACGTGCCGATTATCCGCTCGCGTGACACCTCAGCAGAAACTGAGGCGGTGTTTTATTTTCCAGGCTGCGGCTCTGAGCGCTTATTTTCGCAAGTGGGGCTTGCTACGCAAGCCATGCTCTGGCATGCGGGCGTGCAAACGGTTTTGCCGCCAGGCTATCTGTGCTGCGGCTACCCGCAGCGCGGAAACGGCATGAACGACAAAGCCGAAAAAATTCAGACTGATAATCGCGTCTTGTTTCATCGTGTCGCGAATACGTTGAACTACCTTGATATCAAAACGGTGGTGGTCAGTTGCGGCACCTGTTACGACCAGTTGGCGACCTACGAGTTTGACAAGATTTTTCCGGGATGTCGTTTGATCGATATTCACGAATATCTGCTTGAAAAAGGAATCAAGCTAGAAGGTGTGCAGGGCACGCGTTACATGTATCACGATCCCTGCCACACTCCCATGAAACTGCAAGACCCCATGAAAACCGTGCGGTCACTGGTGGGCGACTCTGCAATTAAAACCGAACGTTGTTGCGGTGAGTCGGGCACGCTAGCGGTGACTCGACCCGACATTTCGACGCAGGTTCGTTTTCGTAAAGAAGAAGAGTTGGCAAAGAACGTGGGTGAGTTACGCGCGGACGGTTTTGAGGGTGATATCAAGATGTTGACCTCGTGCCCGTCTTGCATGCAAGGCTTATCGCGCTTTGAACAGGATACTGAGGCAAAGGCGGACTACATTGTTGTTGAAATGGCGCGCTTGATTCTGGGTGAAAACTGGCTCGAAGACTACGTTAAAAAAGCCAATGATGGTGGAATCGAACGAGTACTCGTGTAGTGCACTTGAGTGTCTCGGCCGAAACATATTGACTCTGAAGGTTTGAACATTCATGCGATATATCCCCGAGGCACAGTCCTCCACTCTCGTCACGCACGAGATGGCCTTTGAGGCCATTGGCAACGCCTTTAAGGCGACGGGTGTACCCTCCTCGAAAATATTTCCGGCGTTGATTGCTCACGGGTCCGATCCCCTGAATCGTTTTTCAGTGAAGTCTGGCGCCACCGATGTGCTCGCTGGGCTAAAGATGGGCTTTATCTGGCCAGGCAATAGCGCCAAGGGCTTGCCGACGCATAATTCAGTCACGGTGTTATTTAATCAAGACACTGGGGGCGTACACGCAGTCATTGAGTCGGGCGTTGTGAATGCCTATCGTACGGCCGCTGCTGATGCGGTGGCGACCCATCAGCTTGCTCGTAAAAACGCAACGATACTCGCGGCGTTTGGTGCAGGTAATCAAGCCGGTTACGATTGCATGGCGATCGCCCGAATTCGTAACATTGAAAAAGTGTTGGTGGTGAACGCAGATTCGGCACGTGCAGAGCGCTTTGCGCAACGACTGGCTGTTCATGGTTTAAAAGTCGAACGCTCATCGGCGCAAGACGCATGCGCGCGCGCTGATATCATTGTGACGGCAACGCCTGCTAGAAGCCCCTTGTTTGAGGCTGAATGGGTCCGTCCCGGCACGCATATTTCCTGTATGGGCGCGGATGGCGTGGGCAAGCAGGAACTGCCCGTGGGTCTTTACGCCCGTGCGCAATTATTCTGCGATTTGGTGGCGCAGTCGGTGGTGATTGGTGAGTTTCAACACGTGGCTGCGTTGATTCAGGCGGGAACCGCATCCCTGACGCAAATCGGTACCGTGCTCAGCGGTCAAGCTCCCGGGCGCTTAGATGACCAAGCCATCACAATTTTTGATAGCTCGGGCATTGCGCTACAAGATCTTTATATCGCCGAGCGCCTGCTAAAAGCTTGCCCAGAAGCTTAAACCCCGACTTCAATGCCCGCGGCTTGCAG